>CAJCHR010000309.1 GCA_903970225.1 Actinobacteria bacterium 21-64-8
GGCATGAGCATGATGGAGAAGATCGAGGCGCCCGCGCCTCCGCCCGGCGAGGCGATCAAGCATGGTAGCGAGGCGCATCTGCGGCTGTTCTGCCGCATGCTGCTCGACACGCACGACCCCTATCGCCCCGCGCTGATCCAGTGGCCCGAACTCGACGAAGACACCCGCCGGCGGATCGTGTCGCTGCCGGTGTGGGACATGGCGGTCGCCGCCGAAGGCCGCACCGGCCTCTATGTCCGCCTGTTCGGCGAGACCGTGACCGATCCGCTGCTCAAGGCCGCGGTCGAGATGGATGCGTTCGAGGAGAGCCGGCACAAGGTCGTGCTGTCCGATCTCGTCGCCGCCTATGACATCGCGCTCGCGCCCGAGCCCGAGATCCGACGTCCCCGGGACGCCGAATGGGCGTTCATGCGCGCGGGCTATTCGGAATGTATCGACAGCTTCTTCGGATTCGGGCTGTTCAAGCTTGCCAAGGACACCGGTTTCTTTCCGCCTCCGCTGATCGACACATTCGAGCCGGTGATGCGCGAGGAGGGGCGGCACATCCTGTTCTTCGTCAACTGGGTCGCCTGGTGGCGGCGGACGATGCCCTGGTGGCGGCGCCCGCTGTTCGAGGCCAAGGTGATTGCGGTATGGTGCGCGCTCGTCTGGGAGCGGATCGACATGGCCAAGGGAATGGGCGACAGCAGCAAGGCGCAGGAGAACAACTTCACGCTCAACGGATCCAAGGAACTGGGTGTGGAAGTGACCTTCACGCAGCTTGCCCGCATCTGCCTCGCCGAGAATGACCGACGACTCGCGCCTTACGATCAACGGCTGCTGCGCCCGCGCTTCGTGCCCGCGATGATTCGCCTGGCGCTGCGCTTCGCGGGCAAGCCGCCCCGGTCGACGGAGCCGGTCGCGACATGACCGCACGCCTGCGCTGGCCGATCGCGCTGGCTACGCTGCTCGGCCTAGGAGCGGCGGTGTGGGCGATGGGATCGGTGGGATTTTCCGCGCTCGCCGATGCCGCGTTGCACATTGGCGTGGGCGGATTTCTCGCCTTCTGCGCGGCGAGCGTACTCCTCTCCGCGATCCTCGGCGCGGCCTGGTGGGCGTCGATGCCTGGCGAGCCGCTGCGCCTGCTCCCGCTGTTCGGCTGGGCGCGCATGGTGCGCGAGGGCGCGAACGACCTGCTCCCGTTCAGCCAGATCGGCGGGCTCGTCGTCGGTGGCCGCACGCTGACCGCAGCGGGGCTGGCGGCGCCGCGCGTCTATGCCGCGATGGTGGTCGATCTCACCACCGAAATGGCCTCGCAGGTCGCGTTCACGCTGTTCGGCGTGGCGACGTTGGGGTCGCTGCTCGTCGACGGCGGACGGCATGGCGTCGCCCCGCTGGCGTGGGTCGGGGTCGGCGTATCGATCGCGGTGACCGCGGCGTTCATCCTGCTCCAGCGGCCGATGCTGCGGCTGGCGGGGACGCTCGCCACCAAGCTGCTGCCCGACAGCGCGCTGTCGATGGACCGACTGCATGCCGAACTCGCCGGAATCTATGCGCGCAAGGGCGCGGTCGCCTTGTCCTTTGCGCTCAATCTCGCGGGCTGGCTCTATGCCGCAGCCTTGGCCGCGATGGTGCTGGCGATGATCGGATCGCCGATCGCGCTGTGGCGGATCGCCGCGCTCGAGAGCCTGATCTTCGCGCTGCGCGGCGCGGCGTTCGTGATCCCCGGGGCGATCGGCGTGCAGGAGGCGGGCTATGTGCTGCTCGGGCCCTTGATCGGGCTCGACCCCGAGGCCGCGGTCGCGCTGTCGTTGATCAAGCGCGCGCGCGATGTCGCGATCGGGCTTCCCGCGCTGCTGGTCTGGCAGGCACGCGAGCTTGGTATACGGCGCGTAACCGTTTGATGTTCACCGTCCCGTCATGATTGCGCGATAGGCCGCAGGCGCGGTCGGGGGACCGCGCAGGGGGGAAATGATCATGTCGAACGCGCCACATCGACTGCCGCGCTGGGGCGCACCCAGCTATTCGCGCTTCTGCGCCAGCGTGCTCATCTGGGCGACGCGGCGCTGCCGGGGGTGAAGCCCTCTACCGTCCCATTCCGTTCGCGCTGAGCGCAGTCGAAGCGCGGCCACCGCCGCGCGTAGCCTTCGACTGCGCTCAGGCCGAACGGGGGTGGGCGTCCGAACGGCCGTCAATCAGAACGCCGCCTCGTCGAGCGCCATCAGCGAGCGCTTGCCCGACTTGATCGCGAGGAACATCGCGGTCGCCTGCGGCAAGATGCGGTCGAAGAAGAAGCCCGCGGTGACGATCTTGGCCCTGTAGAAGCCCTCGTCATCGCCCGCGCCTTCGGCCAGCTTGGCATAAGCGATCTTCGACGCCTTGAGGAAGCAATAGCCGATCCCCACCAACCCCATCAGGCGGAGGTAATCGGTCGCCGCGGCCCCCGCTTCCTCGGGGTCCTTCATGCCCTTCTGCGCGATCGTCGCGGTCGACAGCTGGAGCGCGCCGAACGCCTGCTGCATCCCGCCGACATAGGCTTTCAGCGCCTTGTCCTCGACGCCTGCCATCTCCTCGAGCAGGTTCGAGACCGCGTGGAAGAAGGGGCGCAGGTTGCGGCCCATGTTGGCGGGCAGCTTGCGGCCGACCAGATCGAGCGCCTGCACCCCGTTGGTGCCCTCGTAGATCATCGCGATCCGCGCATCGCGCGCGAACTGCTCGACGCCATGCTCGCGGATATAGCCGTGGCCGCCATAGGTCTGGACCGCGAGATTGGCGGCATCGAAGCCGAGATCGGTGAACAGCGCCTTCACGACAGGCGTCATCAGCGCGACGAAGTCGGTCGCGCGCTGCTTCACCTCGGGGTCGTCGCTATGCTTCTCGGCGTCGAGCGCGCGCGCGCACCATTGGCCGAGCGCACGGCAGCCCTCGGCATAGGCGCGCATTGTCATCAGCATGCGGCGGACGTCGGGGTGGACGATGATCGGGTCGGCGGCGAGATCGGGCCGCTTGGCGCCCGACAGCGAGCGCCCCTGCAGTCGCTCCTTCGCATAGGCGACCGCGGACTGATAGGCGATCTCGTTGATCCCGAGCCCCTGGACGCCGACCGAGACGCGTTCGGTATTCATCATCGTGAACATCGCGGCCATGCCCTTGTGCGGCTGGCCGACCAGCCAGCCGGTGGCGTCGTCGAAATTGATCTGGCAGGTCGCCG
>CAJCHR010000310.1 GCA_903970225.1 Actinobacteria bacterium 21-64-8
GTCGTCGCCAAAACCCTAGGAACAGAGGTAATCATGGGCGGGGCTCCGAGCCTCGCCCATAGTCCGTTGCCGGGTGTGTGATCCAGCAAGGGGACGAGGCGGACGTTCCCGTGATGGGCACAGCCTCACCCGACAAGAAGACCTCGTCCTCCGCTTTCATTGCCACCAGCGCGCAGCCTGAGCGGCCTGTCGCAACGCGCTCTGCGAAGGCCGGCGCGCACAAAGCTAGCGCGACGGAAAGCGGCGACAGGGAGGTTGGCGTGGTCGACCTCACCGTATGCGGTGACAGCAACGGCTATCGAGAACAGGTCGCGACGTGATCACAACCGACGAACGTCCCAATCGGGAGGCCGACGGCTCAAGTCGCCCATTCCGGCTCCGCTTTATTTGGCCATCTTGTCGATCTTGTCCTGCAGACCGGCAAGCTGCGCCTTGAGCGCGGCGATCTCGTCCTTGCCGTCGCCGGACGCCGGTGCCGCGGGCGTTCCCGCCGCCGCACCGCCTGCGGGATCCGGTTTGAAGGCCGTCGCCGCGGCCTCGAACATCGCCATGTTGCGCTTGGCGATCTCTGCGAACGGGCCGCCCGAGAAGGCGCCTTCCATTGCCGAGCGGAACTGCAGCTGATTGCGGCGGAACGCCTCCATCGAGGCCTCGAGATATTGCGGCACCATCGACTGCATCGAATCGCCGTAAAGCGCGATCAGTTGGCGGAGGAAATTGACCGGCAGCAGCGTCTGGCCGTTGCTCTCCTCGTCCATGATGATCTGGGTGAGCACCGAATGGGTGATGTCGTCATCGGTGCGTGCGTCGAGCACCTTGAAGTCGCGGCCCTCGCGCGTCATCGCGGCAAGATGGTCCAGCGTGATGTAGCTCGACGTCTCGGTGTTGTAGAGCCGCCGATTGGCGTATTTCTTGACGATGACGGTGCCGGTGCCCGATGCTGACTTCGCCATGATGCCCCCTTCTCCCTCCGACGCGCCGCCGGTTCCCGAGAGGCTAGCATCGAATCCTTCCGCACCGCAACACAGACCGCGTCCCTTGCCGCTGTTCCTCGATATGTTGCGCAGCGAAAACGAGGGGGATCCGGCACGCATGGCAGCGGCGCTCGCCGGGTTGCGCGCCTATCAGACGGCGACACGCCCCGAACGGCCGCGGGCGATGCCCATAATTGCGTCGGCGGGCCGTGCGACATTGGCGGATTATGGCGGCATCGGGCGGCCCGTGATCGTTATCCCATCGCTGATCAATTCGCCTGATGTCCTGGATCTACTTCCCGATCATTCGCTGATGCGCTGGCTGGCGACGCAAGGACTCCGCCCGCTGCTCGTCGATTGGGGATCGCCCACGCCCGACGAGCGCGATCTCGATCTCGCCGATCATATCGAACGGCTGCTGCTTCCCTTGATCGAAACGGTCGGCTCAGACGCGGCGCTCGTCGGCTATTGCCTGGGCGGCACGATGGCCGTTGCCGCCGCGGCGATACGACCACCCGCGGGGCTGGCGCTGATTGCCGCCCCCTGGCATTTCTCGGGCTTTCCCGAGGACGCACGCCGCGGTCTCGCGGCCCTATGGGAGCAAGCCAGACCGTACACGGAAGCGATGGGCATGCTGCCGCTCGAAGTGCTGCAATCCGGCTTCTGGCGGCTCGATCCGGCGCGCACCGTTGGCAAGTTCGTTGCATTTGGTGCGCGCGACCAAGCTGCCGACGATATCCGGCGCTTCGTCGCGCTCGAAGATTGGGCGAATGACGGCGCGGCGTTGACCGCAGCCGCCGGGCGCGAGCTCGTGCTCGACTTTTTTGGCCAAGACAGGCCTGGGCGCGGCACTTGGCGTGTCGCCGGCCGTGCCGTCGATCCTTCGGCGCTCGCCTGCCCGACGCTCGATATCGTCTCGACAAGCGATCGTATCGTACCCGCCGCCAGTGCCGCGAATATCGGCCGCAGGCTGACGCTCGCGCAGGGGCATGTTGGCATGATGGTCGGCAGCCGGGCGCGGACTCAGCTCTGGGAGCCCCTCGCCCGCTGGCTGTCCGATCCGACCGCCCGTTAGCGAAGCCGGCGCCTCAGCCCCACAATTCCGAGCGATAGCGATCGAAGCATCGCGCACCGGCCGCCAGACGGATCAGCGCGCCCTCCGCCATCGCGGTCGCGCGGCGGGGATCCTCTTCAACCGCCGGGCGAATCGCCTCGGCATTCCAGTCGGCGCTGTGCTTGACGTCGAGTACCGCATGGAGGTCGAAATAGCGCCGCTCACGCTCGGACAGCCCGATCCGGCGCAGCCCCTTCGCGACATCGGCAGAGCGCCCGGGCGCGGTGAGTTCGATCACGCCCAGCGCGCCGACCGAATGCCAGGCGTAGCGACGCGTCGTCGCCATCGCCGTCATCGCGTTGGCAAGGCAAAGGCTCTCCCAAACGGTATTTTCGACCACGGGCTGAAGGGCCAGCGTTTCGACCAGCTGGTCGAGCATGGGACCGTGCATGCCGCGGACATTGCCGCGACCCATCTCGTCCCAATAGTTGCGCGCCAGCTCAAGCTTGGGCCGTGTCGGCAGCTTGACCTGAGTCATCGCGACAAGATCGTCAAACCCCGCCTCGCCCGCGGCTTCCTGCTCGAGATACCAACGCAGCTCGTCGCGTGACGCCTGGTCCGCGAGCCAAGCGAACAACGGATCGCCCTGTCCGTCGCCGCTTTGCTTGAGATCTTCGAACCAGGCGATGAAGCCATCGGCATCGGTCGGCGCCAGCGCGGCGCGGGCCGCGATATCGGCGCGCAACTCCTCGATGAATCCGCCTTCAAGGCGGAGCATGCGCTGATCGCGATCGAGCGCCTGGCGCCAGTCCGTCTCGCCGAGTCCGGGGACGAGGCGCTCGCGGTTCCAATGCGAAAGTCCTCGCTGGAAGCTGTCTGTCAGAAATTGCGAGCCCGCGCTTGTGCGCTGCCCCAAGGGTGCCTTCGATGCCATGATGTCCGCCTGTCGTGCGTAAGTTGACGAGAGAACGGTGCTGGGCGGGATCGGGTTCCGGCCAGGGTGTTGATCCAAAGCAGCAAAAACGAAGATATCTAGCGGATCGGTCCGTCCGCGCGGCCCTGGACGAACTGGTCCACATAGGGGTTGCCGCTGTCGTAGAGCCGATCGCGCGGACCGTGCCAGATGATCCGACCATTGTAGAGCATCGCGACGCGGTTCGCGATCTTGCGCGCCGACACCATGTCGTGGGTGATCGTCAGCGCGGTGACGCCAAGGTCCTCGACCAGGCTGGTGATCAAGTCGTTGATCATGTCGGCGCGAATCGGATCGAGCCCCGTCGTCGGTTCGTCAAAGAAGATGATCTCGGGACGCGGCGCGATCGCGCGGGCCAAGGCGACGCGCTTTTGCATGCCGCCGGACAGCTCGTTGGGACGCAGGTTGAGGATATCGCGCTTGAGTCCGACGCGCTCGAGATTCTCCTCGGCAATGCGGCGCATCTGCGCAGCGTCGGTCATCCGGCCCTGCGTCAGCCCGAAGGTGACGTTGCGCCACACCGGCATCGAATCGAACAGCGCGCCACCCTGGAACAACATGCCGAATTTCGTGCGGATCCGGCTCATCTCGCGGCTGCCGACACCCACGACCTCGGTGCCGTCGACCGTGATCGAGCCGCTGTCGGGACGCAGCAGCCCCAATATGCATTTGAGCGTGACCGATTT
>CAJCHR010000311.1 GCA_903970225.1 Actinobacteria bacterium 21-64-8
AGCATCGCCTCGGCACGCTCGCGCTGGGTTGTCAGATCGACAAAGCGGCCACCGTCGGAAAAACTGTCCGGCGTGACGTTGAGGATGCCCATGACGAGCGGCCGCTCCAGCGCGAGGGTCCCCGACCCGATCGCAAGCGATGCGCAGCGTTCGAGCAAGTCCTGCTCAGGGCTCGGTCGAGAGCAGGTATTTCTGCCGCACAGTATCGATCGGATTCAGCGCACCCTCGTGCTCGAGATGCCAGAAGGTCCAGCCGTTGCACGATGGCGCGCTTTGCAGCTTCGCGCCGAGGCTATGGATCGAACCGCTCTCGTCGCCCGACAGCAGCGAACCGTCGGAGCGCACGGTCGCGCTGAAGCGTCGCTTGCGGTCATGGAGCAGGCTTCCCGGAACGATCCAGCCGGTCTCGATCAGTTGCCCGAACGCGACGCGCGGCGCGCTGCGCCCGGCCTGCATCGTCACCAGCGAGGACTCGTCGAGAGGAAGCGCCATCGCGATCCGCTCTTCCGCCACTTCACGGTACGCCCCTTCGCGCTCGCAGCCGATCCATTCGCGGCCCAGCCGCTTCGCCACCGCGCCGGTGGTGCCGGTGCCGAAGAACGGATCGAGGATCACGTCGCCCTTCTGGCTGGTCGCCAGCAGCACGCGGTAGAGCAGGGCCTCGGGCTTCTGCGTCGGGTGCGCCTTCACGCCGTCCTTGCGGATGCGCTCTTGTCCGCCGCAGATCGGAAGCACCCAGTCCGATCGCATCTGCAACTCGTCGTTGAGCGTCTTCATCGTCCGGTAGTTGAACGTGTAGCGCGATTTCTCGCCCATCGAGGCCCAGATCAGCGTCTCGTGCGCATTGGTGAAGCGCGTGCCCTTGAAGTTGGGCATCGGGTTGGCCTTGCGCCAGACGATGTCGTTGAGGATCCAGAAGCCCAGGTCCTGAAGGATCGCGCCGACGCGGAAGATGTTGTGGTAGCTGCCGATCACCCACAGCGAACCCTCGGGCTTCAATACGCGGCGCGCTTCGGTCAGCCACGCGCGGGTGAACGCGTCATATGTGGCGAAGCTGTCGAACCGGTCCCAGTGATCGGTCACCGCATCGACATGGCTGCCGTCGGGCCGGTTGAGATCGCCGCCAAGCTGCAAATTGTACGGCGGATCGGCGAAGACCACGTCGATCGACGCTGACGGCAGCGAGCGCATCGCCTCGATGCAATCGCCGTCGAGGATCTGCCCAAGCGGTAGCGTCGCCGACAACGTCGCCGCCCGGCGCGCCCGCGTCTTGGTCAAAAGATCTGCCATGTTATCCGCCCGATTGTCCCCAGAATCCCGACGGTGAATCCTTGACGACTCCGCGTCAAGTGTTTTGCCAAAAATGGACTCGGGGTTTGGTCGAACGCGTGGCTACACGGTACGATCCCGTGCCTTCGCGCGATTCCAATATCTTGCTAGGGAAGCCGCATCCGCAAGAGAGGCCGCACATGCACGCGGTACTGATCACTGCCTACAAAGACTTCGATACGCTCGCGGCGCTGATCGACCGGCTCCGCGCCGATGAGTTTACGGTTCTGGTCCACATCGATGCAAAGTCGGACGTGCCGAAAGGGTTTGTCGAGAGCCTGGTCGAGCGCGAAATTTTCGTCAGCCGCCGCCACCGTATCGACTGGGGCAGTTACACGCATCTTCGCGCGATCGTCGATCTCATGTCCGAGGCCCTGCGCGACCCCGATGTCGAATACCTGCACACGATTTCCGGTCAGGACTGGCCGCTGATGCGAGGCGATACGATCCGCGCTGCATGCGACGGCACGATCTTCGCACTGCACCAGCCCATCGCGCAGATCGAACCGAAAGTCCGGGCCTGGTTCGAACGGCGCAAGCTGCTTCACCGGTTCGAACACATCGACATCGTTCGCCAGTACATCGACAAGATCCTGTTCGTGCTGCAGAGATTCCGCCGCAGCACGCGCAGCGCCACCGCTGATTTTCCTGCGATCTACATGGGTCTGGTATGGATGTCGCTCCCGGCAGTCGCGGCGCGCTACGTCCTCGAAGCCGCTCCCGCACGCCGCTTTCTCGAAGAGTTGCGGACTGTCTATGTGCCCGAGGAATTCTATTTCCAGACTGTACTCATGGGCTCGCACTTCGCCGACCGGGTCGTCGACGACGCGCGGCGGCACATGATCTGGGAATTCAAGCATGGCACCAAGCCCGCGATGCTCGACAGCGAAGACTTCGATGGGGCGGCGCGATCGGATGCGTTCTTCATCCGGAAGGTCAGCCTCGAACGTTCGCGCGATCTGATAGAGCGGCTGGACCGGCGCGCGCGGTCCTAGACTGCCCCGCTCAACTCCGGATCGATCCCGGTCATTTCGGCAGAAATATCCCACAAGCGCCGCGCTGTCTCGGGATTGCTCGCCGCATCCGATCGCTTGGCCGGTCCGGATGGACCGCGCGACCCACCGAGTTGCTGGGGTCCGTAATAACTTCCGGGCGAAGCGAGCAGGTCGGTCGCCGCCTGAAGCCCCGGCCATGCTGCCGCCGCCGGGCTGTTGAGGAACAGGCCCACGATCGGGAACAACGGCCGAAGCAACCCCGAATGGCGGCCGAGATCCGTCGCTGCGACGCCGGGGTGGCAGCCGATCGCACTCACCGGAATGCCCGCGATCCGCAGGCGCCGGTCGAGCTCATAGACGAACAGCATGTTCATCAGCTTGCTGTCCGAATAGCGCTGGGTGCGCCGATAGCGCCGCTCGGCGTTGAGGTCCTCCCACGGGATCCTGCCGCTCCAGTGGGCGAGGCTGCTGGTCACCACCACCCGCGCGCCGCCGGCTTCGGCCAGCTTGGGCAGCATCAGCGCGGTGAACGCGAACGGCCCGAGATGATTGACGCCGAGCTGCAGTTCGAAGCCTTGCGCGGTGCGCCTCAGCGGCGGATACATCACGCCGGCATTGTTGAGCAGCACATCGATCCGCGGCTCGGCCGAGGCGATCTCGGCCGCGGCGCGAATGCTCTCGATATCGGCGAGATCAAGCGGCAGTACTGCGCAGTCCGCATCGGGCACGGTCTTGCGGATGCGCGCGATCGCGGCTTCGCCCTTGCCTGGATCGCGGCAGCCGAGCAGCACGCGCGCGCCCCGGCGAGCCAGCACCTTGGCCTCCTCGAACCCGATCCCGGTGTTCGCGCCGGTAACGATGATGCAGCGCCCCGACTGATCGGGCACATCGCGCGCGGTGAAGCCGGTCACGCGAACGGGCTCAATTGCGCGACCGGTGCGAAGCTTCGGCGATGGTGGATGCAGGCGCCATGTGCCTGCAAAGCCGCGAGGTGCTGCGGGGTTCCATAGCCCACGTTTCGTTCCCAGCCGTAATGCGGGTGCTCGGCCGCCAGCGCGCGCATCATCCGGTCGCGGTGCTCCTTGGCGATGATCGAGGCGGCCGAGATGCACGGCTCGATCGCATCGCCGCCCACGATCGGCCGCGCGTGCCAACGCCAGTCGTCGCAGCGGCCTTTCGGGGTCAGGTTGCCGTCGATCAGCACCTCATGGGGTTCTGCGTCGAGCTCGGCGCAAAGTGCCTGTACCGCGAGCGTCATCGCCAGCATCGTCGCACCGAAGATGTTGAGCCGGTCGATATCCTCGACATCGACCACGCCCACCGCCCAGCGGCACCGGCGCTTGATCCGCTCTTCCAGAACGGCCCGCGCTGCCCCCGAAAGCTTCTTGGAATCGTCGAGCCCGCCGGGGCGCGGCCTGCACAGGACCACCGCGGCGGCAACCACCGGGCCCGCGAGCGGCCCTCTGCCTGCTTCATCGACGCCGATGATCAGGCGGTCGGTCGTATCGCTTGCTGTTCGAGGAAGACTGGCCATCGCGCGGCGTCCTATCCTCCGCTTGTGACCGACGGCAAGGTGTTCACGCCGAGGGTCGTGGAAAAGCGTGTTCGGGGGCTGTCGCCGCCGCGATGTTCATCGACAATGCAGGAGAACGCCCCTATCGGCGCGCGCTCCATGGCCACGATCATCCCCCTTGACTCGGTCGACGAACATCTCGTCGAACAACTGCTCGACCAAGCCTTCGAGCCGGAACGCCGTCGCCGCACCGCATACAAAGTGCGCGAAGGCACCGAGTGGCTGCCGGCGCTGAGCTTCGCGGCGATCGACGAGGACGACATGCTGGTCGGCACGATCCAGTGTTGGCCGGTCGCGCTGACCAACGAAGAGGGTC
>CAJCHR010000312.1 GCA_903970225.1 Actinobacteria bacterium 21-64-8
GGGCTGGCGGCGGCGGCGGGCGGCGGCGAGGCGGCGATGGGCATCATCATGGCCGGTCAGCAGGCCGCGATGGGCAAGTATCTGGCCTTCACCCGCGGCGAGGAAGCCTCGGCGGATGCGGCCGGCGCCACGTTCCTGTCGAAGGCCGGTATCTCGGGCAAGGGCTCGCTCGCGTTCTTCGAAAAGCTGTCGAACATGGAATATCGCTATGGCTACAATGCCAAAAGCGACGACCAGTTCATGATGACTCACCCGGTCACGCCTGACCGCATCACCACGCTGCAGGACGTCTACGAGAAGGATCCGGCCTGGAACAAGCCGGGCAATGCCGCGCTGGAGGCGCGCTTCCAACTGATCAAGGCCAAGCTGTTCGGCTATCTCGCCGAACCCAAGGACACGTTCAAGGTCTATCCGGTGACCGACATCTCGCTGCCAGCGCATTACGCGCGCGCTTATGCCTATCACAAGGACGCCCAGCTCGACCGCGCGATTGCGGAGACCGACGCGCTGCTGCTGGCCGAGCCGCAGGACCCGTATTTCCTCGAACTGCGCGGCCAGATCCTGCTCGAGGCGGGGCAGCCGGTGGAGGCGCTCGAATCGCTGCGCCGCGCGACGACGATGACCGGCAACCAGCCGCTGATCGCCACCACTTTCGGCCACGCGCTGGTCGCGACCGAAGATCCGTCGAACTATCCCGAAGCTCTGCGCGTGCTCAAGGCGGCGGTGGCGCGGGACCGCGAGAACCCGTTCGCTTGGTACGAACTCGGCACGGTTTACGCCGCGATGGGCGACATCCCGCGCGCGCAGCTTGCCAGCGCGGAACAGCAGTCGCTGAACGGCCAATGGGACTCGGCCTTGCACAGCGCGAACGCGGCCGAGCTTTCGCTGCCGCAAGGCACGCCCGACTGGCTGCGCGCGCAGGACATCGCGTTCGCAGCGCGCGCGAAGACCGAGAAGACGAAGAAGCACAAATGAGGGCGGGCAAGCAGTCATGAGCACTTCGGAAAAACGCGGCAATCCGGGCCTCGCGATCCTCGCAGGGCTGGTGCTGCTTGGCGCCGGCGCGGCGGGCGGATGGTACGCGCACAATGCCGAGGCAGCGGGAATGGGCGACAAGGCGCAGTTCCAGACCGCGGTGCACGATTACCTGCTCGAACACCCCGAGGTCCTGCCCGAGGCCATGGACAAGCTGCGCGAGAAGGACAGCCGCGCGCAGCTGGCCTCAGTGCGCGGCGAAGTGCAGACGCTCTTCCCCGGCGCGGTGCTCGGCAACCCGCAGGGCAAGGTGACGCTGGTCGAGTTCAGCGATTTCGCCTGCGGCTTCTGCCGCCAGAGCATCCCCGACGTCGACGCGCTGATCGCCGCGCATCCCGACCTCAGGATCGTGATGCGCGAGCTCCCGATCCTCTCGCCCGAGAGCACCGACGCGGCGCGCTGGGCGCTGGCGGCGGCCGAGCAGGGCAAGTATCCGGCGTTCCACCGTGCGATGTTCGAGACCGGTCGTCCTTCTCCCGAAACGATCGCCGCGGCCGCGAAGGCCGCCGGGCTCGATCTCGACCGGGCCAGGGCGACGATCGCCCAGCCGCGGGTCGACGCCGAACTCAAGCGCAACATCGAAGTCGCGCGCCAGCTCGGCTTCCAGGGTACGCCGAGCTGGGTCGCAGGCGATACGATCCTGACCGGCGCGGTGGGCAAGGCGCAGCTGCAGACGGCGATTTCCGCGGCATCCTGAGCGCCGCGCCCCCTCGCCTTCGCGCACGCACAATGCTAGTCCCCGCGCATGAGCCCGCTACCCGCCCCCGAGACCGTCCACACCGCCCAGCGCCGCGTCAGCTGCGACGGCGCCACCGCCATCCGCACCAACGGCACCTACAAGCCCTCGGCGCTGGGCCACCCGCGCGTCTGGCTGCAGATCGACGAGAAGGGCTACGTCGATTGCGGCTACTGCGACCGCCGCTTCGTGCTCGACGGCGATCCTCACGCGCATGGCGACAAGGAAATCTTCCCCGGCGAGCTGCCTCCGCTCGAAAACGGTGAAGGCGAAGGACTCTGAGTTCGGCCGTGGGATGACGCCGCCGCCGATCGGTCCTATATCCGGTTGATGGCAACACAACCCGATCCCCGCTCGCTCCTCTACCGTTCCGGCCAGCTGAGCCCCGAAGAGGCGCAGGCGATCGCCGCCGAGACGCTTTCGCAGTGCGACGACGGTGAGCTTTACCTGCAATTCATCGCCTCCGAGAGCTTCGGCTTCGACGACGGCCGGCTCAAGACCGCCGATTATTCGCGCGACGCGGGGTTCGGCCTGCGCGGAGTCTCGGGCGAGATGACCGGGTTCGCGCATGCCAACGACATCTCTGTCGGCGCGATCCGGCGCGCGGGCGAGACGCTGCGGCTCCTCGATCCGGCGACCGGAAGTGTCGCCGCGCCTCCGCGCCACAACAACCGCCATCTTTACACCGATGCCTCGCCGCTCGACGCGATGCCGTTCGAGGCCAAGGTCAAGCTGCTCGAGACGATCGACGCCGCTGCGCGCGCGCGCGATCCGCGCGTCAGCCAGGTCAGCTGCAGCCTCCATGCCAGCTGGTCGGTGGTCGAGGTCGTCCGTCCCGACGGCTTCATCGCGACCGATATCCGCCCGCTGGTGCGCCTCAACGTCGGCATCGTCGCCGAGGCGAACGGGCGGCGCGAGACCGGGAGCTTCGGCATGGGCGGGCGCTGGCTTTACGACCAGCTTTTCGAACCCGCGAACTGGAACCGCGCGATCGACACCGCGCTCGAGCAGGCGCTGGTCAATCTCGAGAGCGTCGATGCGCCTGCGGGTGAGATGACCGTGTTGTGCGGTCCAGGCTGGCCCGGCGTGCTGCTGCACGAGGCGGTCGGGCACGGCCTCGAAGGCGATTTCAACCGCAAGGGCACCAGCGCGTTCTCGGGCCGCATCGGGGAGCGCGTGGGCGCGCCCGGCGTCACCGTGGTCGACGACGGATCGCTGTTCGGCCGGCGCGGCTCGCTCTCGATCGACGACGAGGGCACGCCGACTCAGGAAAACGTGCTGATCGAGGACGGTATCCTCAAGGGCTACATGCAGGACCGCCTGAACGCGCGGCTGATGGGCGTCCCCGCCACCGGCAACGGCCGGCGCGAGAGCTATGCCCACGCGCCGATGCCGCGCATGACCAACACCTTCATGCGCGCGGGCAACGACGATCCGGCCGAATTGCTGAGCCGGGTCAAGAAGGGCATCTACGCCAAGAGTTTCGGCGGCGGGCAGGTCGACATCGTATCGGGCAAGTTCGTGTTCAGTTGCACCGAGGCCTACAAGATCGAGAACGGCAAGCTCGGCGCACCGATCAAGGGCGCAACGCTGATCGGCGACGGCCCGACCGTGCTGAACCGCGTTCAGGGCATCGGCAACGATCTGGAACTCGACGAGGGCGTGGGCATGTGCGGCAAGGGCGGGCAGGGCGTGCCCGCGGGCGTGGGCCAGCCCACGCTGCTGATCGGCGGACTGACGGTCGGCGGCACCGCCTGAACCCCGATCCCGCCAGGGAGAACCTATGTCAGCCTCGGTTCAGTCGGAGCACGATATTTGCACGATCAAATACGTTGGAGAGCGGCGATGAAGAAGACTTTCGCAAAGACGATCCTTGGCACGGTTCTGCTGTGCACAGCGCTCGGCGGCGGTGCCTCGCTGGCAGAAGCGCGCACCAAGCTGACGCCGCAGCAACAGCTCGACAAGCTGCTTGCCGGCCGTGTCGCCGGAAAGCCGGTCAGCTGCATCAGCCTGCTCGATTCCAACAACACCCAAGTGATCGACAAGACCGCGATCGTCTACGGCTGGGGCCGGACGCTTTACGTGAATACCCCGGACGACGCCCGTTCGCTCGATGGCGATGACATCCTCGTCACCAAGATCACCGGCTCCAATCAGCTTTGCCGGTTGGACACGATCAACTTGCGTGACCGGACAAGCCACAGTTTTTCGGGCTTCGTCGTGCTGAACGATTTCGTTCCCTATACCCGCACGGGCAAGTAATTCCCGGATTTCTCCGTCCACCGCAGTGTTTGCAAATCGAATGCGTTGGCTTAGACGCCTATCGATAACAATGCGCGGCGATCGGTGACGCTGTGTGATCGGGATGGGAACGGTGGATGACGGGAACCGATGGTCGCCAATCGCGGGTATGATTCGCTCGATGCGAAGTCTCGTCTTCGGCTGATCGAAGCTGCCGCCGAGCTGCTCTCGCGCGAAGGCCATCTTGCGTTCACGGCGCGCCGGATCGCCGACCGGGCGGAGCTCAAGCCGCAACTGGTCCATTACTACTTCCGGTCGATGGAAGATCTGGTCGTCGCGGTTTTTCACGCCACCGATGCCGACTACTTCTGGCGTCACGAGGAAGCGCTGGCGTCGCCGCGCCCGATCCGCGCGATCTGGGAGCTCAATCGCCATCTGCCATTCGCGCAGTTGATGACCGAGTTCGTCGCGCTCGCCAAGCGCTACCCGAAGTTGCGCGAAGTGATGACCGAGGCCGGCGGCAACTTCCGCACACTGCAGATCGAGGCGATCGAGCAGCGCTATGGCCGGAGCAAATCGCTCGAGGGGCTGCCCAGTGCAAAGGCGCTGGCGGTGCTGTTGTCCGCGCTGGCGCGCAACCACGTAATCGAAGGCAGTGTGGGCATGACCGTTGCGCACACCGAGGCGGAGGCATTCGTGCTCGACATGCTCGACAGAATTGACCCTGCCTGAAAGCTTGCCGCGCCTGCTTGACCTTGCCGCCGTCCTGATTACGACAATTCGCGAATAAAGGCCGCTCAAGAGAGCAAGGCCGAGGGGGAGGCATATCATGAACATCTGGATGCACGCGCGCGCGCGTGGTCTTTGCGGCGTGTCGCTTGCTGCGCTGCTGAGCGCGGCTTCCGTGTCCGCCGCCGCACAGGTCGCAGCACCGGCAACGCCGCAGACGCCGCAGGCGCAGTCGGCCGACACCAGCGGTCTCCAGGAAATCGTCGTCACCGCGCAGCACCGCGAGGAACTGCTGCGTGACGTGCCGATCGCGATCAACGCGATCGGTGCCGACCAGCTCAAGAGCGGCGGGATCTCCGACACGACCGCGCTCGTCCAGGCGGTGCCGAGCCTCAACTTCACGCGTTCGGGCCCGAGCGGTATCTTCGCGATCCGCGGCGTGGTCACGCCCAACGGCGCCGCGGGCGAGGAGGGATCGACCGCGGTCTACGTCGACGACGTCTACATGCCGGACCTCACCTCGACGATTAACCAGTTCAACAACATCCAGCGGATCGAGGTGCTCAACGGACCGCAAGGCACGCTGTTCGGCCGCAACGCCGCGGGCGGCCTGATCCGCGTGATCACGCGCGATCCCGCCGACACGCTCAAGTTCGATGGCCAGGTCGGGGTCGGCAATTACGATACCTATACCGGCCAGGCTTACGTCTCGGCCCCCCTTGGCGACAAGGCCGGCGTCGATCTGGCGTTCACCGGCCAGAACCAGGGCAAAGGCTTCGGTTACGACCCGACGCTGGGGCACCGCGTCCGCTACCAGGATTTCTGGGGCCTGCGCAGCAAGCTCGTGGTCAAGCCGACCGACAACCTCAAGGTCACCATTGCGGGCGACTACTACCATTCGGATGACACCAGCGCGACATTCGTCTTCCCGCTTAACTACGTCACCACCACCGGCGTTCTGACCGGACCCACCGCGAGCCAGGATTCGTTTTCCGAATATCCCAACATCTCACGCATCAGGATCTGGGGGGTAAGCGCCAAGGCCGAACTCAACCTCGATTTCGCGACGCTGACCAGCATCAGCGCCTATCGCCGGCTCAAGCTTCACAGCGCGTTCGATGTCGAGGGCACCGCGCTCGACAATTATCACCTGTTCTACGACACCGGCAACAAGACCTTCCAGCAGGAACTGCGGCTGACCTCCAACTCGACCACACCGCTCTCGTGGCAGGTCGGCGGGTTCTATCTGCACCTGAACACCACGGTCGACCAGACGCAGGGCGGCGCGATCCTGCGCGGCACAGCCAGCCACATCGTCGCGAACGGCGTGACCGATTCGCTCTCGGGCTTCGGCGAGGTAACCTACGCGATCACTCCGACGACGCACCTGACCGGCGGCGTGCGCTACACCAGCGACCATCGCAAGTTGCCCGTCGGCTACGTCGACACCACGCTCGCCGCCTCGGGTACGCTGCTCAGCCACGCGACCAACCCGCTCGAGTCGGTGACATACAACAACGTCACCTATCGCGGCGCGCTGCGGCAGGACATCACCGACAAGATCAACGTCTATGCGACGATCAACAAGGGCTTCAAATCAGGCGAATTCAACCTGCAGGCGCCGAACCTGCCGCCGGTCAAGCCCGAGACGATCATGGCTTACGAAGGCGGGCTCAAGGCCGATCTGTTCGACCGCCATCTGCGCCTGAGCCTTGCCGGTTTCCACTACGACATCAGCAACTTCCAGGTGCGTACGACGTACCCCAACCCCAACGGCGTCGGCGTGATTACCGGTCTGTACAACGCTGCCAAGGTCAAGGTCGACGGCGCGGACATCAACGCCGAGGCTGCGCTGACCGAGCAGTTCCACGTGTCCACCGGCGCGAGCTGGCTCAACTCGCGCTTCTCGCAGTTCGGCGGCCCCGGCACCGGGGTCATCGCGCCGGGCTATTATCCGGGCGGCACGGGCAATGCGACCGGTCACCAGACGCCGCTGGCGCCGCACTTCACGCTCAACGTCGGCGGCACGTACACGATCCCGTTCGCCAGCGGCAGCGAACTGCGCCTGACCGCCAACGTTTCGCACAAGAGCGGGTTCTACTTCGAGCCCGACAATGTGCTGCACCAGCCGGCATACGAGATCGTCAACGGCTCGATCCTGTTCAAGGCGACGAGCCACTACTCGGTCGAACTCTACATGCGCAACATCGCCAACAAGCTCTACAACGTGCAGATGAACACCGCCGCGCCGGCTTACGCGCTGGCGGGCCTGCCGCGCCAGTTCGGGGTCAACTTCAAGATCGATTACTGATCAGGAGAGCCGCGCTCTCCCCGGGGAGGTGGCAGGCCAACGCGCTGATGGACGGGGCACAGTCACAAGAGCTCGTGGTGGGCGCCCCGTCCACCACCGCTTCGTGGCGGTCCTTCCCCCGAGGGGGAGGACCGGGCCTGCGATATCTCCGATTCCGCGTCGCACTGAGGATCCGGCATGGTACGATCGAGCCCATGAAAGCGCGCCCGATCCTTCGCACCGCCATGGCGGGCATCTACGCCGTCGCAGGCACAGCTCACTTGCTGCTGCCGCGTCCATTCCTGGCGATTACCCCGAAGTGGGTCCCGGTTCCGGCGACGGTCATCGCGCTGACCGGAGTGGCCGAACTGTGCGGGGCGATCGGGCTGCTTCAGCCATTCTCGCCGCGTTTGCGCCAGGCCGCCGGTTGGGGGCTGGCGGCTTATGCGCTGTGCGTGTGGCCGGCGAACGTGAACCATATGATGATGGACCTCGCCAGGCCCGATCACGGCGCGGGGCTCGGCTATCACATCCCCCGCATGATCGCGCAGCCGTTGCTGATCTGGGCGGCATTGTGGGCGAGCGGCGTGATCGAGTGGCCGTTCCGGAAGCGTCCGGGCAGCTCAGGCTAGTACGGGGTAGCCCTTGCGACGCGCGCGCGATTCCATGGTCGCCAGCACCTGATAGCGGCGGATGCCGATTCGCTCGGTGCCGTCGAGAAACAGCCTGTCCGCCGCCTCGCGGTCCTCGTCGATCGCGCCGCTGATCGCCCTCCGCAGCAGGCCGACGACGCGGCGCGGCGTTTTCGTCGAGGTCACGAACGGCAGGGCGGGCGAGGATGCGGTCACGGTCAACGTGCGCAGCGCCGCGGTCATATCGGGCGCATCCCGCTCGAGATGGGCGAACGTCACCGCGTCGATCGCGGCGATGTCCGCCCGGCCTTCGGCGACGGCGGAAGCGCTCGCGCCATGCGAGCCCGTCTCGATCACGCTGGCGAAGAACGCACGGCCGTTCGCGAGCGGCGCCAGCAGGGCACGCGGCAGGTTCATGCCGGAGTTCGAGCCCCGCCCGTTGAGCGCCGCGATACGCCCGCGAAAATCGGTGAGCGTCTGGCCTGCGTCGTCACGGCGGACCACGATGAGGCTGCGATGCGTCGCTCCCTCACACCCCTGCGCTCGGTAGCGCGGGGTCGTCACATATTGCAGCCGGCCCTTCCACTGCGTCACCAGCGGATAGCCGCAGGTCTGCGCGAGCAGCAGGTCCGGATCGCCCCAGATTTCGTCCAGCGACCGCGATCGATCGAGCGCATCGGGTACGTCATCGACGCCCGCCACATTCAGCCGCCTGGCGATGGCTTGCCACAGGCGATCATTGGCCGGGCTTGCGCCGGGCGGATCGTACATGCCCAGCGATGCGACGCGTGCCATCAAAGCCAATCCGCCATCATGCCCAGTCGGGATGCACGATCCGATCGTGCGGCCGCCGCCAGAACCGTCTGACGATCTCACCATAGCCGCCATAAAGCAGTCCACCGTTCTCGGCGAGGATTTCGCTTCGATGCGCGCGGTAGAAGCGCGGCAGCTTGAACCACGAAAGGCCCGGCGCGCGGTGATGTGCGGCATGGAGGTTGTTGTTGAGGAACAGCAGCGCGAGCAGGCCCCCGCCCTCGACCACGGCGACGCGATGCCCCGGTTCCTGTGCCGCGCGGTGCTCGGCATAAGAGCGCAGCAGCGAGACTGCGGCCGCCGGATAGACAATCCCGACGACGTACAACGCGATGCTCAGGTCGCAATATTCGAGCCATGCCGCGATCAGCGCGAGACCGAGCAGATGCGGCGCCCAATCCCTGGCCACTTCGATCGGTTCGCGCTTCAGCCGCAAGACTTCGGCGGCGAAAAAGCTCGCGATCCCGAAGATCGGGCCCAGCACCAGCCGCCCGACGAGCGGCGCCTGCGCGGCCGCCGCAATCTTGCGCAGCGCCGTGATGGCGCGCCCGTCATCGGCCAGATAGCGCGATTCGGAATCTGCGAACGGGTGGGTGATCTGGTCGGTGGCGTGGTGCGCGATGTGATCTCGCCGATAGCTGCGGTAGGGCAGCCACAGCGCCAGCGGCGG
>CAJCHR010000313.1 GCA_903970225.1 Actinobacteria bacterium 21-64-8
TATTACGATCGCACCTGACGGGAATGGTCTGTTCTAATCTTTGATTGCGCTCCTTGCCTCGCACTTCACCGCTCAGCAACCTTTCCGCTCCTGGCGAAGGCAGACACTTGAGGTGAATGGGCGGTTACGGGAGCGTCGAGGGTAAGCGCTGTCTGAGCCCCACATTGCAGCGATCGGCGTAGTCAGCGACGGAGGCCCCCGTTGGTAAGGGGCTAGAGCCATGACGATGTCATATGACGATGCTGGCACGAAGCCAGTTCATCGGCTGGAGGTGTTCACGGGCGCGGGGCATCGTCGGGAGTGGAGTGACGAAACGCGGTCGGCGATCATCGCGGAGAGCTATGCCGGCGCTGAGAGCGTTAGCGCGGTGGCGCGTCGGTACGGGTTAGCGCCGTCGCAGCTGTTCACCTGGCGCCGCGATTTTCGTCGCACATCTCAGGCGGCCGCCGTTGGATCTGCGGTGACGCCTGTGGCAGCCCCGTTCTTCGTGCCTGCAGTGATCGATGCGCAAAGCGCGTCCATTCCGTCAGGACTGACGCCTGTTGTTCGCCAGCGGCGCGTGGGGCGGAAGCGTGAGGCAGTAGTGGTCGAGTTGGAGATTGACGGCGTTGCAGTGAAAATCGCGCGTGGTGCGGACGCGAAGACCATTGCGGCGGTGATCGATGCGCTGAGAGCCAGGCGATGATGGGGCCGGGCAGCGGTGCCAGGGTCATGGTCGCAACCCGGCCGGTGGATTTCCGTAAAGGCGCAGATTCACTGGCGGCGCTGGTGCAGGCGAGCTTCGGTGCGGATCCGTTTTCGGGTGTAGTCTATGTGTTCCGCGCCAAGAAGGTCGACCGGGTTAAGCTGATCTGGTGGGACGGGACCGGGCTTTGCCTGATGGCGAAGCGGCTCGAGCAGGGCGGCTTTTCCTGGCCGCGCATCCAGGATGGTGTGATGCGTCTGACAGCCGCTCAATTCGGTGCCCTTATCGAAGGTCTCGACTGGCGCCGTGTGCATGCCGCACGCCGTCCGCAGGCACCTGCGCTGGCGGGATAAGCATTCGTCGCTGCGGTGTTGACGAGCGTCTCATTCCCTGATTCCATCACCACCATGCTGCTCGAGGCTGACCTCCCCGACGACGTGCAAGCGCTCCGCGCGATGATCATCGCGCAGGAAGAAAAGCGGGTCGCGCTGGAAGCCCAGGTCGTAGCGGTAACGACGGCCCACGCCGATGCGGATGCCGAGATTGCGCGTCTCACCGCCATCATCCAGGCGTTCCAGCGACACCGGTTTGGCGCTCGGTCCGAGAAGCTCGATGACGACCAGTTCGAGCTTGTGCTGGAGGAACTCGACGCGGCGCTCAGCCGTGTCCAGGCAGGCCTTGAGGCCGTCACGCCTCCCCCAAGCGGAGCGCCGTCGCGCAAAACGAACCGAGGTTCGCTGCCGGCTCACCTTGAGCGCGTCGAACAGGTCATCGACATCGAGCACGCGGCCTGCACCTGCTGTGGCGGCGCACTGCATGTGATTGGTGAGGACCGTACCGAACGGCTGGACGTGGTTCCTGCCACGTTTCGCGTCCTGGTGACGCGCCGGCCTCGCTATGGCTGCCGCGGGTGTGAGAGTGGGGTTATCCAGGCTCCGGCGCCCGGCCACATCATCGAGCGCGGGATGCCGACCGAAGCATTGGTCGCCCATATCCTTGTCTCCAAATATGCCGACCATCTGCCACTTTATCGGCAGTCTCAGATCTATGCGCGCCAGGGCGTCCATCTCGACCGCTCGACCCTGTCGGATTGGGTCGGGCGCGCGGCCTGGTGGCTCGCTCCACTGCGCGACCATCTCTTTGCAACGCTGAAGCAGAGCGCGAAGCTCTTCGCGGACGAAACCACGGCAAAGGTCCTCGACCCAGGACGAGGTCGCACCAAGGTCGGGCAGTTCTGGACCTATGCACGCGACGACCGGCCATGGGGTGGATCTGCGCCGCCGGCGGTGGTCTATCGCTACGCCCCCGACCGAAAAGCTGACCGCCCCCTGGAACATCTCGACGGCTTCTCCGGCGTGCTGCAGGTGGATGGCTATGCTGGATATGAGCGGCTTGGGCGACGCGACGGCGTACAGCTTGCATTTTGCTGGGCCCATGTCAGGCGTGGGTTTTTCGAGCTCGCCGACACCGCGCCTATCGCTCGGGAGGCGCTGACACGCATCGCCGCGCTCTACGCTATCGAGAAAGAGGTCCGCGGCCGTGCCGCCGAGGAGCGCCGGTCCGTCCGGCAGGTTCGGAGCCGACCGCTTGTCGATGACATGCAGCGTTTCCTGGACGCCAAGCTCGCTCAGCTCAGCCGGAAGAGCAAACTGGCCGAGGCCGTGCGCTACGCGCTTTCGCGCTGGGAGGGGCTCACACGCTTCCTCGACGACGGCACAATTGAACTCGACAATAATATCGTCGAGCGCGCCATCCGCCCCATTACGCTCAACCGGAAAAACGCCCTGTTTGCGGGCTCCGACGACGGCGCCGACCATTGGGCCATTATCGCCACCATGATAGAGACCGCCAAACTCAACGGGGTCGACCCTCAGGCATGGCTGACCGACACGCTCTCCAAGCTCGCCGCCAGCCATAGCAACCGTCGCCGGGACGAGCTCATGCCCTGGAACTACGCACCAGCCGTGGCCTGAGGACAGCGCTTACGCTCCGTCTGGCAATTTGCCAAGCGCCAGTTTGAACCCCGGATCATGGCGCAGCGTGTCGAGATCGTCGGCGTCCTCGTGGCCGCAGACGATCGCCAGGATGCGGGCGCGCAGAATGCCATCAAGGCTGTGGATCACGCGGCCCTGGTCGCGGGGATCGGCGATGCAGCTGGCAAGTCGTCCAGCGATCCCGAGCCGTCGCTC
>CAJCHR010000314.1 GCA_903970225.1 Actinobacteria bacterium 21-64-8
GGTCGGTGAACTGGATCGTGTGGTAGAGAGACAGGTTCCAGCGACCGCCGCCACCACCGGGGCTGCCGCCTCCGCCAAAACCACCACCGCCTCTGGCGCCGCCGCCTTCGGCAGGACCTGCGCCGCCGGGAGGACCGAGGCCGGGCCCGCCAAAACCACCGCCGCGCCCTTGCTCGGATGACGAACTGCCGAAGCGTCCGCTGAGGTTGAACCCCCAGCGCAGGCGCGTCTCGATCTGCTCGCGATAGGTCACCGGGCGCTGGTCGATCGAGAGCAGGTTGCCGTCCTCATCGCGCGTCACGCGGCCCGGGAACGCCGCCTCGATCGCCGGGGTCAGCAACGGGAACGCCGCGCTGACGTTGTTCGAGCGGTTGTGGAAGTATTCGACGATCAGATTCGAGCGCTGGAAGAACGGCAGCTTCCAGTTGGCGCTGAGCTTGATGTCGTGGTCGCGCTGATTGACCAGATCGGGATTGCCGCCGCTGATCACCGTGACCAGCGCGGTGCGGCCCTGGCTGAAGTCGTAGATCGAGACGTTGTTAGTCGTGGTGGTCGGCGCGCCGAGCTGGGTCAACGTGGGCGCGGCATCGTCGATGATGTAGCTCGACTGCAGGCTGAGTGTGCTGGTGACATTCCATGTCACACCGATGCTGCGATCGTTCAGCGATCCGAAGTCGGACAGGCGATCATACCCCGCGCTGAGGTTCAGCGTGATGTCGCCCAACGCACCGAGCACGTGGTTCTTTTTGCTGGTGAGCGGTATCGCGAGATTGAGCCCAACGGTGGCATCGCCCCGGTCCAACGTCATGCCGGACAATGCGCTGCGGGTGTCGTCGCTGCGCGTGTTCGCGTAGTTGTAGCCGGCCTTGATCGTCAGCGAGGCGGCGCCAGCCGGCAGCTTGAACGGCGCGCCGACGAGCGTCGCGAGCGAGGTCAGCGTCAGATCGCGCTCGCGCGCGAAATCGGGCGCGGGACGGGTGACAGACGGCAGCGCGCCGCTGGTCGGCAGGTAGAGCCCGGCAAGGTCGCGGCGTTCGTCGATGCGGCTTGTGGTGCTGAGATAGCTCGAGTCCACCGTTCCGGTGAACTGCCAGGAGCCGAGTGACTTGTTCAGTGTGCTGCCGATCTGCGCCTGATCGCTGGCGACGTGCCTTTCGAGCGGATCGGGGAACGTGCGGATCACCGGGACTAGCGGGTCATCCGGGTTGGTCAACGCAGCGGTATCGAGCCCGTTCAACGACGTGCTGTCGGTGTGGGTGTACGTGCCGTTGATGCTCAGCGAGCCGGCGAGACCCTTGTGGCCCAGGCCAGTCGTCCAGGTGCCGTTGAGGACGTATTCCTGGCTCGATGGCACGAGGCTGCGGGCATAAGCCGGGTTCGGATCCCCGGCGACGGTCGGGATCGTCGCCTTGTCCTGCGTCACGCCACGCTCGCCCTCGGTAACCATCGTCGTGCCGGTGTAGTGCGCGCTGACCGTCAACCGACGCGGACCGTTGATCTGGGTGAGCGTGCCTTGCCCTTGCGGCGCGCTGGTGCCTCCGTGCAGCGACCACAAGTCCTGCGCGACCACGCTCTTGGAGCGGAAATGGTCCTTGAGGATGAAATTCACCACGCGCTGGTTGGGCGGATAGCCGTATCGCAGCGCGACTTCCTCGGGGAACACTTCAACGCGGCGGATCGCCTCGGGCGGGATGTCACGCATTTCGCGAAAGCTCGATATGCGCTGCCCGTTGAGCAGGAAGATCGGCATCCCGCTGCCCCGCCCTCGCCCTGATCCGGTCTCGGGCGCGATCAGATCGACCAGTTCCTCGATCGAAGAGACGCCGTAAGCTTCGATGTCCTGCTCGTCGAAGGTCACGATCGGCGGCTCCGGGGCGATCACCGCACCGCGGATCAGGCCTCCATTGACGATGATGTCCTGAGATGGATGCGGCACGCCACCACCCGGCGGTGTCCCGGCCGCGGGCGCACCCTGGGCGGCTCCGGTCTGGCCGAGCGCGGGAACAGCAAGCGTGGCAAAGGGAATGATGACCAGCCAGCGCAAGCCGCAGTTTCCTTGGGGCGAAAGCGAAATGCTGCCTCGTCCGGCGGTTGGCGGATTTGTCCCGCCATTGACAAGCCGCGCTCCGTATCAAATTGTCACCCCAATCACCTCGGCGGCGACGTTGCTGCGATATTGCGGCCTGTCGGCAACCTCTGGCGGGCAGGCTTTCCTTTTGCACCGTCCGTCGCTATGTGGCCCCCCACGATCTCTTACCGACCTGAATGGAACAGCATCGCCTATGGCGAAAGAAGAACTGCTTGAAATGCGCGGGACGGTGGTCGAGCTGCTGCCCAATGCCAATTTCCGCGTCCGCCTCGAAAACGAGCATGAGATCCTGGGTCACACCGCAGGCAAGATGCGCAAGAACCGCATCCGCGTGCTGGTCGGTGACGAGGTGCTCGTCGAACTCACGCCTTACGACCTGACCAAGGGCCGGATCACGTACCGCTTCATGCCCGGTCGCGGCGGCCCCGGCTCGTACTGAGCCCAGCGATGGACGCTCAGCCTGGCGACGGCTCGAGCTTGCACTCTGTATCACCGGCCCTTCGGCTGATTCTCGCCTCGGCGAGCCCGCGGCGGCGTGAGTTGATCGCGCGGCTCGGCGTGGTGCCGCATGCCATCGTCACAGCCGATATCAACGAGACTCCCTGCAAGGCCGAGATTCCGCGCGACTATGCCAAACGCATGGCGCGCGAGAAGGCACTGACGCCGGTTATGGACGCCGGCGCGCATGTGCTCTCCGGCGATACCGTTGTTGCCTTGGGACGGCGCATCCTGCCCAAGGCGGAAGACGAGGCCACCGCGCGCAAATGCCTGGAGCTGATGAGCGGCCGGCGCCACCGTGTGTTCTCCGCGATAGCGCTCAAGGCACCCGACGGCAAACTGCGCGAGCGGTTGAGTGAGACCATCGTTCGCTTCAAGCCGCTGAGCCGCGCCGAAATCGATGCCTATCTTGCTGGCGGCGAATGGGAGGGCAAGGCTGGCGGCTACGCGATCCAGGGCAGCGCCGAAGGGCTGATCGCGTGGATCGGCGGGAGCCATTCGGGCGTGGTGGGCCTGCCGCTGTTCGAGACGCGCGCGTTGTTGAAAGCCGAGGGATTCTCGATTGGCTGACTGGCTGGTCGAGGAAGGCATCGGCGAACACCGCGCGGTGCGTCTCGAAGGCGGCGAGATTGTCGAGGCGCGAGTTGAATGGCCGGGCCCGTTGGCTGCGGGCGAAGTTGCGGACGTGGTCCTGGTTGCGCGCACGGCAGGCTCGACACGCGGCACGGTACGATTTTCCGGTGGTGAGGAAGCACTGATCGACGGACTGGCGCGCGATGCAGCCGAGGGCGCGCGCCTTCGCGCCGAAGTTACCCGCGCGGCAATCGCTGAAAAAGGCCGCTTCAAGCGCGCGCATGCCCGTCCGAGCGGCAGAGCGGCCGCGCCAGCACCGTCACTGGCGCAGCGGCTTGCGGCCGAGGGCCATACCGCGCGTATCGTCCGCCAATTCCCGGGCAGCGAGTGGGAAGAACTCCTTGCCGAAGCCTGGGATGGCACGGTCGCCTTCACTGGCGGCACGCTGACGCTGAGCCCGACCCCGGCGATGACGCTGATCGA
>CAJCHR010000315.1 GCA_903970225.1 Actinobacteria bacterium 21-64-8
CTCTGGTGCGGCTTCGTGATCACCTCGCCCGCCGGTGCGATCTACCTGTCGGGAGACACGGGCTACGGCGACGGCGCGATCTTCCGGGAAATCGGTCGGCAGTGTCCCGAGATCGACGTCGCGATCCTGCCGATCGGCGCCTACGAGCCGCGTTGGTTCATGCGGAACCAGCATGTCGACCCCGCGGAAGCGGTGCAGATCATGCTCGATTGCGGAGCCAAGCACGCGCTCGGCATGCACTGGGGCACGTTCCCGCTCAGCGACGAGGGACGCACAGCGCCTCGAAATGCGCTCGCTGCGGCGCTAGCCGGTCGCGGTATCGAGCCTTCCCGGTTCCTGCCGATGGAGCCGGGAGACGTGTGGCAAAGGTTTCAGCCACCCTCCGACTAGGCGCTGAGCCCACCGATCAAGCTCGGGATATCGAGCGGCCTGAACCCGTAATGCTCGAGCCAGCGCACGTCGTTCTCGAAGAAGGCACGCAGGTCGGGCATGCCGTATTTCAGCATGGCGATGCGATCGATGCCGATGCCCCAGGCGAAACCTTGGTACACCTGGGGATCGATCCCACAATTCCCGAGCACGTTGGGATGCACCATGCCGCAGCCCAGGATCTCCAGCCAGTCGTCCCCTTCGCCGAAGCGGATTTCGCCGTCGCCGCGCCGGCACTGGATGTCGACCTCCATCGAGGGCTCGGTGAAGGGGAAGAAGCTCGGACGGAAACGCATCCTCACCTCGTCGACCTCGAAGAAGGCGCGCAGGAACTCCTGCAGCACCCACTTGAGGTTGCCGAGGTTGGCGGACCGGTCGATCACCAGGCCCTCGACCTGGTGGAACATCGGCGTGTGGGTCTGGTCCGAATCGCAGCGGTAGGTGCGGCCGGGGCAGATCACCCGGATCGGTGGCTCCTTGCCCAGCATGGTGCGGACCTGCACCGGGCTCGTGTGCGTGCGCAGCAGCTTGCGCGTGCCATCCGCCGCGGCGGGGAAGAAGAACGTGTCGTGCATGTCCCGCGCCGGATGGTCGGGCGGAAAGTTGAGCTTGGTGAAATTGTAGTCGTCGGTCTCGATGTCGGGCCCTTCGGCGATCGAGAAGCCCATGTCGGCGAAGATCACGGAAAGCTCGTCCATGACCTGACTGATCGGGTGGATGCGGCCGGTGTCGAGCGGACCGGCGCGCACCGGCAGCGTCACGTCGACCGTCTCAGCCGCGAGTCGCGCCTCGAGTGCCGCCTCGCGCAGCGTCTGGCGTCGAGCTTCAAAGGCGACGGCGACCTTGTCCTTCAGCGCGTTGATCTCCGCACCGCGTGTCTTGCGTTGCTCCGGCGCCATCTTGCCCAAAGTGGAGAGCAGGGCCGAGATCGAGCCTTTCTTGCCCAGCGTGGCGACGCGCGTCGCCTCGAGGTCCGCTTCGTCCGTGGCAGCCGCGATCGCGTCGAGCGTATCGCCTTCGAGAGTGGGAAGATCCGTCATCGCAGCCGCCTACCACAGCACGTTGTCGACCGGCGCGATTTTTTCGGGTGCCGGCTCGCCCATCATCTGCAGAAGGTCGATCTCGACCGTGCGGCACATCGCGGTCATCGGCACGTCGTAGATGCCGTTGGCGAAGGGATCCATGAGATCGAGCCCGATCTCGACGGCCATCAGAAACATCAACCCTACGAGAGCGGAGCCGACCGGCGTGTAGATGCCGAGATCCTGGACCACGGCGAAAGGCAGGATCGCGCAGAAAATCTTGGCGAAGAGCGAGGGGAAGAAGCGATATTGCGAGGGAAGCGGCGTGTTCTTGATGCGCTCCATGCCGCCCTGCGCGTTGGCGATGTCGACGAGGGTCGTGTCGATGCGAACGCGCGCGAATGGATCAATCATGCCGAGCGCGTGCGCCTCGGCGGCCAGGCGCCCGATATCGGTCAGGATGGCGTTAGGCTTGTTGACCTTGATGTCGAGAGAAGCCGCCCAATGCGGCGGGAGATAGGTCGCGGCCTCGACCGGCACCGGCTGACCGCGCAGTGCCGCGCGCAGCACGTTGACGTAGGCGATCTGCGCCTTCGCCATCTCTCGACCGAGACCAATGCGCGCGTCGGGCACCGTTTCGTCGCAGAAGGTGAGCGCCTGTCGGGCGACGTTTCGCGACGCGTTGATCATGAGGCCCCATAGGCCTCGCGCTTCCCACCACCGCGCGTAAGCCGCGTTGACCGACACGCCGACGAACAGGGCCAGCGCCGAGCCGAACAGCGAGAATTGGAGTTCGAGAGGCCTGATATGCGGCGTGAGCTTGAAGTAGATCAGCGTGACGACGACGTCCCACAAGAACAGGAAGAAGAGCGGCAGCGCGATCTGGCGCAGGGCGTGATCGAACCGCGGGACTCTCGAAACGATCATGGGCGGCTTGGTCTCCGGTCAGGGCTCGGGCAGCGAGGTGGTATCGGTGCGGCCTAGCACGGCATCTCGCCAGCTACCGACAACGCCGCCTTTTCTCCGTCGATGAGCGAGAGCCGCGTCACGTTGTTTATAGGCAACAACTACCGG
>CAJCHR010000316.1 GCA_903970225.1 Actinobacteria bacterium 21-64-8
AGCCGATCGACAGCGGCACGTTCCTGCCGTTCCCCGCCATCGCCGATAGGAAGCCGGCGCCGGCGAACGGGATCGCCAGCGCAAGACCGTTGAGGAATTGCTCGGAATAGCGGGTGGTGCGCAGCGAAAGCGCCAGCTGGAGGAGGATCAGCGCGAGCATCCACAGCGCGCTTGTCAGGACTTGCGCGATCGTCGCGGTCGGGGTCACGCCGCCGAGCCGCTCGAGCGCCATGAGTGCCACGAAGACCAGCAGCGCGCCGAACGGCGGGCTGATCAGCAGCAACAGCCCGCCGCGCGGCAGCGTCAGGAGCAGGCGGCGCCCGCGCATCAGCTGCTGCTGGCTGAGCATCGCGGTGAAGACGCCCAGCAGCGCCGGAGCAATCACCGGCGTCGCGCCGAGGCCGATCATGAAACCCTTGCGAAAATCGGTAGCGTCGCTCCCGCTCATCGCTTGCCCGACCAGCAGATCGTTCGCGAGGAAGAACAGGATCAACGCCCCGCCAAGCACCGCAGCGGCCCGCAAGGCCTGCCCCAGCAGATGCCCGGGCCATCCGCGCAGGTGCAGGCTGGGCAAAGTCAGAGCCGCCGGGCCCCTGCCCGCCGTCCGGTCGAGGCGCGCGACGCGCAGGGTCAGCGGCAGCGCGGCCATGCACATCGCGAAGGCGGCAGCCGTCGATATCGCCGCGATGTGCGGGACGCCGATCAGTGCCGGAAGGCCGAACACACCTCCTCCGATCAAAGCGGCAAAAGCCAGCTGGAGAACCCAGTCGCCGAGTTTGCGCGATCCAGGCGCCATGAACCACGCGACTGTGTCGGGCCAGGTTCCGAACAGGATGATGATCAGCGCGAACACCTCGACCAGCGAGGCCTGGCATCCGAACAGCGTAAGCGTCAGCTCGATCGAAACGGGTCTCTGGAACAGGGCGATGCATGCCGCGCCGCCGAACGTCGCGATCGCTGTCATCAGCAGCGGAACGAGGCTGACGTTGACCCAAGCGGCAGTGCGGCGGTCGCCGCTGGTTACCGGCAGATAGCGCCAGCCGCCGTTAAGCGGACCGGTGGCGGCGTAAAGCCAGAACGCGAAGATCGCGAGAAACTGGACGCTCATCAACGGGCGATCCTCGCCTTGCTGGATGCCGTCGATCACCACGCCGACACCGAAACCGGCGACGAGGAGCGCGGCCACCGCCGCGGCCAGCGTCAACCTGGTCCACAGCTGCGGGCTGCTCGCCAGCCGGCGGGCCCTGTCCCATGGCGACAGCACCCGCACGCTCACGCCGCTTCTCCGGTCAGGCCGAGGTAGACCTCCTCCAGCGACATCGGGCTCCTGGCAGCGATATCGAGCCGTTCGAGCGCGGCAAGCTGCGGGCTGTCGAGATCGGCCATCACCCGGACCCGGTCCACGTCGCGCGCGAGGATTCGCATATCGCCGGGCAATGCCGGAACCATGCTCCCATCAAGCACCACGTCCCATTGCTGGTAGCGTTCGACGAGCGCCGCGGTCGAGCCGAGCGCCAGCAGTTGCCCCCCGTTGAGCACCGCCACCCGGTCGGCCAGTCGCTCCAGATCGTTGAGCTGGTGCGAGGAGATGATCACCGCGCGCCCGGGCTTCTCCATGTAGGCGAGCAGCTCGGCGAACAGGTGCCGACGCGATCCGACGTCGAGGCCGGTGGTCGGCTCGTCGAGCAGCAGCACGTCGGTGTCGCGCGCGAGTGCGACGATCAGGGCGAGCTTGATGCGCGTGCCGAACGATTGCCCGGCGAGCTTGTCCTTGCGGCCCAGCCCGAACAGCGCGATCAGCCGGTCACATTCCTGCGCGTTCCAGTCGGGATAGAACCCGCCGATGAAGTCGATCGCGCCGCCGACAGTGCCGCCGGTCTGATACGTCAGGTCGGGCGAGACGAAGCCCACGCGCTGCTTGATCCGCACCTGATCGCGCGGCTGTTGCATCCCGGCGATCGCGATGTCGCCGTGCTGCGCCCAGCCCAGCCCGAACAGCAGATCGAGCAGCGTGGTCTTGCCCGCGCCATTGGGCCCGATCAACGCGGTGATCGAGCCTTCGGGGACGGTGAAGCTGACCGGTCCGAGCTGGAACAATCCGATCCGGTGCGTGAGATCGCTCACGGTGATGATAGCGGGTGCGTCGATCATGTCCGGTGAGCCTCTTCGATGAGGGTGCGTAGGATCTGGATGAGCTGCGTGTCGCTCACGTTCGCGCGCGCCGCCGCGGCGATCGCATCGCGCAGCGCCGTCTTGAGATGATCGAGCGCATCGCTGCGCAGCGCGTCGGAGGCTGCCGGCGCGACGAACGCGCCGACGCCCTGCCGACTGTAGATCACGCCCGCCCGTTCGAGATCGTCGTAAGCGCGCTTGGTCGTGATCACGCTGACCAGCAGATCAGACGCAAGCTTGCGGACCGAGGGCAGCATGTCGCCCGGCGCGAGCCGTCCGGCACCGATCTCACGCACCACGGCTGCTATGACCTGCTGGTAAAGCGGTCCTTCCGCGGCGCTCGAGATCGGCCCGAATCGCAATGACGATCGATCGTCCATAGCTAACAGTACATATCATATATACACAGTATGCAAGCCATGACTTTGTATCCGATTGGGTTTGTCATGGAACGGACACACAACCGCGCGAGGAGGCGCGCAGCTTCGAAAAGGATCGAGAAAATGGACGATGCTGCGCGCAAGACCTCGCTGATCTCGGCGAGCCGCCGGGTCGTGATCGGCGGCGCTGCGGCATCGGCGGCATTGATCGCGATCGGCGCGCGCGGCGCGGTGCGGTTGCCGGCTGGCCTGTTTACGCTCGGCGTCGCTTCGGGCGAGCCCTCGCCCGACGGCATCGTGCTGTGGACGCGGCTTGCGCCCAGGCCGCTCGAAGCCGACGGCGGAATGCCGCCGCAGAGCGTGCCCGTCCGCTGGGAAGTGGCCGAGGACGATCGCTTCGCCAGCATCGTTCGCTCGGGCACCGGGCTCGCCGATGCCAACTGGGCGCACAGCGTACACGTCGAAGTCACCGGGCTGCGGCCGGGACGCTGGTATCATTACCGCTTCATCGCCGCGGGCGAAACGAGCGCAGTGGGCCGCACGCGGACCGCACCGGCGTCGGGCGCGCCGTGCGACCGGCTGCGCGCTGCGTTCGGATCGTGCCAGAAGTACGAAGTCGGCTTCTATGCCGCCTACCGCCAGATGGTCGCGGACGATCCCGACCTGATCGTGTTCCTGGGCGACTACATCTACGAGAACGAGCCGTTCCCCGCAGAAGCTGTCCGCACGCACGGACAGCCCGAGGCGAAGGACTTGCCCGGCTACCGGATCCGGTATGCGACGTACAAGCTCGATCCGCTGCTGCAGGCTGCGCATCACGCCGTGCCCTGGCTGACGACATGGGACGATCACGAAGTCGCCAACGATTACGCCGACGCGCTCGACGAGAACAACTCCGATCCCGCAGCCTTCCTGCTGCGCCGCGCCGCCGCCTATAGAGCCTATTACGAGCACCTGCCCTTGCGCGCCTCGGCCCGGCCCATTGGACCGAGCGCACGCCTGTACCGCACGGTGGACTGGGGCTCGCTCGCGCAGTTCCAGATCGTCGATGACCGGCAGTACCGGGGGCCGCGCGCGTGCCAGCCGCCGGGGCTTGTCGCGGCGCACAAGAAGTATGCCTCGCTGGTCGCCGCGTGCCCCGATCTGCTCGATCCCAGCCGCACGATGCTCGGCAAGGAGCAAGAGAGCTGGCTGATGGACAAGCTCGGGTCGAGCAAGGCGCAGTGGAACCTCCTCACCCAGCAGACCATCATGCACCAGGACGCGAGAATTCCGTCAGGGCACCCCGAGCGCGGCCCGCTGATCCCGGCGGACACCTGGTCGGGCTATCCCCGTGCGCGCGATGCGATCCTGCGCCGCTGGGTGGAGGCGGGAACGTCCAACCCCATCGCGCTCGGCGGCGATATCCACGCGTTCGCGGCCGACGATTTTCGCGATCCCGACAAGCCCCAGGGCCCCGCGATCGGCACCGAGTTCGTCGGCGGATCGATCACGTCGCTGTTTCACGATCCCACGTTCAAGCAGCAGTCGGCCCGCGAGGGAATCGCATTCGCCGAGAACGAGGTGCACGGCTACGGCCTGCTCACGCTCACCCCCAAGAGCGGCGAATGCGTGTTCCGCGGGGTCGACGATGCGCGGCGCGAGGATAGCGGCGTGCGCGATCTCGTCCGGTTCCCCATCGAGGCCGGCCGGCCGGGCATCAACATCGAGCATGCCTGACCGTCCGCTGAATGACCGCGTCGTCACAATAGTTTCACAGACCGGTCCTAGCGACGCCGCAACGCTCAACGCGCGAACATAGAATTATCAAGGACATAGCTGGCGCCGTAGCCCCGTTCGGCGGGCGCTTTCGCTTGTCCGCACCAGTGAGGGTCTCATGAGCCAGTCATCCAACCGTCCTGCTGTCCGCAGGGCGCTCAGCATCGCCTTGCTTGGCGCGACCGCGCTTGCCGGGGCGACCCCCGCCTGGGCCGAGGACGCCGCGGCAGCCAACGCCAACGCCGCCGACGTCTCGCCCGAGGCGAACTTGGGCGCCGATACCGTTCCCGGCACGATCACCGTCATCGCGCGCAAGCGGGCCGAGAATGCGCAGCAGGTGCCGATCCCGATCACGGTGATCTCGACGGCCGAGCTGACCCGGCAGAACCTGGTCAACTTCAGCGGCTTCCAGACCAAGTTCCCGGCGTTCTCGGTCTACCTGACCAACCCCAAGCAGCTGAACCTGGGCATCCGCGGCATCGGCAACAACGGCTTCAACACCGATGGCATCGACGGATCGGTCGGCGTGTTCGTCGATGGGGTCTATTCGGGCCGGCAGGGCATGGTCTCGAACGACTTCAACGATGTCGCCGACGTCGAGCTGCTGCGCGGGCCGCAAGGCACGCTGTTCGGCAAGAACACCACCGCGGGCGCGGTCCTGATCAACACCCAGGCGCCCAGCTTCAAGTTCGGTGCGACAGGCGAAACCAGCTTCGGCAATTACAACCTGCGCGAAGTGAAGGGCAGCGTCACCGGGCCGATCGTGGCCGACAAGATCGCCGTACGCCTTTCCGGGTTTTACAGCGACCGCGACGGCACCTACAAGAACCTGTTCAACGGCAACGACGTGAACGCGCGTCAGGGATGGGGCCTGCGCGGGCAGATCCTGATCACCCCGACCGACGATCTGTCGATCCGCCTGATCGGAACGCACGCACGCCAGAGCTTCGCGACGATCTCGCCGGTCATCATCTCGGTCTACAATCCAGCCGCGCTGCAGGCGCGCATGTCCGCCGCCGGCTACACGCTGCTGACCGGCAGCGTCGACAACCGCGTCGTCAATATCGATGCCGCGCAGAACGCCAAGACCAAGCTCGACAGCGCGAGCGGCACGATCGACTGGAACGTCGGCGAACTCGGCACGCTGACCTCGATCACTGCTTACGAGCACTGGTCGTGCTTCACCAACAACGACAACGACTACACCCAGCTCAACGCGATCCCCGATTACGGCTCGTGCAACGACGAGCACCAGTTCAGCCAGGAGCTGCGGTTCTCGACCAAAAAGGACAGGCCGATCGAGGCGACCTTGGGCG
>CAJCHR010000317.1 GCA_903970225.1 Actinobacteria bacterium 21-64-8
TGAAGGGGAGGATGTGATGGAGTTCAAGTCGATACCGCAATCCTCCCCGCTCGCGGGGAGGGGGACCGCCCGCGCAGCGGGTGGTGGAGGGGGTGGGCCGCCGGCACGCCCTCTCGGCGACAGCGCCAGGCCGGCCGCCCCCTCCGTCAGCGCGCCGCGCTGCCACTTCCCCGCGAGCGGGGAGGGTTTTGCTTCACGCAAAGACGCAAAGGTTCGACGAGAAGCGCCGAGTTGCTGCCGGGCGCAGAATCGCGGTGTCCTTGTGTGAGACCAAAAGAACCCGGCGCATCCCGGCGGGATCGGGGACCCCGAGGGCAAGGAACGCGCCTCTGGACTGTGTCAACGGTGTCAACACACCCGTCACCTCGGGCGCAAACGAAAGGCGCGGGAGTTGCCCCCCGCGCCTTTCTGTCAGCATTCGTCCGTCAGCGTATCGGCGCGAAATCAGCCGATCTCGCCGATCTCGGTGCCGACGTCATACGTCTCGCCCGCTTCGGCCTTGATCGTCAGCTTGCCGGCGGCCGGGGCCTCGATATCGCGCGAGGTCTTGTTGGTTTCGAGCACGTAGATCACGTCGCCGACGGCAACATCAGCGCCGTCTTCCACTTTCCATTCGGCGAGCGTGCCTTCCTGCATCGACATTTCGAGTTTGGGGATGGTGAGCGTGGTCGACATGCGGTGTCCTCTTGAGAATCAGGCTTCAGCCGGTTCTTTGACGAGTTCCTTCACGCGCGCAACGATCGATTGAACGGATGGCACCTGGTTCATCTCGATGTCGCGTGAGTAGGCGATCGGCGCATAGCTCGCGCCGAGCCGCGTGGCGGGGCCCTTGAGCTGGCCGTAGAGCTCCTCGTTGATGATCGAGCAGATCTCGGCGCCGAAGCCGCAGAACTCGACCGCCGAGTGGATCACCAGCGCGCGGCCGGTTTTCTTCGCGGTTTCGAGGATGCGCGCGGTGTCGAGCGGAACCAGGGAGCGCAGATCGAGGACTTCGGCATTGATGCCCTCCTTGGCGAGCTCTTCCGCGGCGGCGAGGACGAAGTTGGTCATCCAGCCGTAGGTGATCAGCGAGATGTCGGTCCCCTCGCGCTTCACCTTGGCGACGCCGAGCGGGATCTTGTAATCGCCGACCGGCACCTGGCTCTTGGCGCCATAGAGCAGCATCATCGCCTCGATGTGCACGCAGGGATCGGGATCGTCGATGCAGCTGGCGAGCAGCCCCTTCGCGTCGGCCGCGTTCGAGGGGTAGACCACCTTGATGCCCGGGGTGTGCAGCAGCCACGCCTCGGTCGACTGCGAGTGCTGCGCGCCGAACCCGCCCATGCCGCCGCCCGCCTGGACGCGGATGGTCATCGGCGCATGAGTCGCCGCGCCCGACATGTAGCGCTGTTTCGCGGCGTGATTGGCGATCTGGTCGAGGCAGACTCCGAAGAAGTCGACGAACATGATCTCCGCGACAGGCGTCATGCCCGCGATCGAGGCACCGAGCGCGGCGCCGATGATCGCCTGCTCGGCGATCGGGGTCGGCCGGACGCGCTGGTCGCCGTACTGGGTGTAGAGCCCCTTGTTGGTGCCGAACACGCCGCCCTGCGGATCGCCGACATCCTCACCCAGGATGAAGAATTCGGGGTTTGCGGCCATCGCGGCGGATTGCGTCTGGAGGATCGCCTCTACCATCGAGATGTTCTTGGTCTCGCCGGTCCATTCAGCATCGGCCTCGCGCTTCGGATGGTGGCCGCGGCGCGGGACCGCCTCGCTGTCGGCAAACACGTCGATCAGCGTCTCGCTTGCGGGGGTGACCGGGCTCAGCATCGCCGCTTCGATCGCGGCTTCGACTTCGGCCGCGGCGGCAGCGTCGATCGCGTCGAGCTCCTCGGCGGTCAGGATGCCCGCGTCGGCCAGCAGCGCGCGGGTCTTGGCGAGCGGCGCCTTGTCCTTGGCGGTGGTCAGCACGTCCTTCTCGGCGTTGTAGTTGTCGCCCACGCCCGCGTGCGGCCCGAGCCGATAGGTGATCGCCTCGACGAACACCGGGCCCTTGCCGGCGCGGACGTAGTCGATGACTTCCTTCATGCCCGCATAGAACGCGGCCGGATCGTTGCCGTCGAGCTTGACGCCCTTGAAGCCCAGCGCTTCGGCGCGGCCGAAGAAGTTGGGGCTGGCGGTGTACGTCGGGATCTGGGTGTATTCGCCCCACTGGTTGTTCTGGCACAGGAAGATCGTCGGCAGCTTCCACGCGCCGGCCAGGTTCATCGCCTCGTGCACCGCGCCGATCGAGGTCGCGCCGTCACCGAAGTTGACGATCGTGACGCGGTCCTCGCCGCGCGCCTTGGCGGCGAGCGCCAGGCCGTTGGCGATCGGTGCGCCCGCACCGACGATCGCGGTGGTGACCATCGAGCCCGACGACGGGTCGGAGATGTGCGGGGATCCGCCCTTGCCCTTGTTGACGCCGCCCTCACGGCCGAGCGCCTCGGCGAACATGCCGGTCAGGTCGACGCCTTTGGCGACCTGGTCATGGATGCCACGATAGGTGGTGATCATGTAATCGCGCGACGTGATCAGCTGCGCGATCGTGGCGGGGATCGCCTCCTGCCCGGTCATCGGCCAGTAGGTGAACATGAACTTTCCGGCGGAGAGACCCGCCTGCACCGCCTTGTCGACCGCACGGATCCGCGACATCTGACGGTAGATTTCCTTCAGAACGTCCGGCTCGATTCCAAGATTGTCTGCCACGATCCTCGTTCCCTGCTGACTGAGTGTTCAGCGGCGCTTCAAGCACGGCCCGCGACATTTTCCAAGCGTTGCCTTGCATACGTCACGACCGCGCGAGCGTGGCTCGGGCCAGTACGCAAAAGGTTGCGCATCACGACAAGAGCCGCCCCTCCAATGGGGAGCCGGCTCGTGTCACGATGCGATCGGCGTGGCGCGTCCCCGGGAATGGATGCTCCGGGTTTCGACGCCTGGCCTCTGTTACAGGCGAAAGAGTACGCCCACGAGCAAGCTCTGGCTCTTGAGATCACCCTTGAGCAAGTCGCCGCTCTCAGCCCGCAGATTGAGACCGGGCACTTCGAAGAAGCGGTATTTAAGGGTCGCGTCGATCCGGCTGGTGATCCGGCGGCGCACCCCGGCGACAGCTTGCCAGGCGAACCCGGTGGCATTGTCGTCGCTGAAATA
>CAJCHR010000318.1 GCA_903970225.1 Actinobacteria bacterium 21-64-8
TCGATCATGCGGACCGGATTGCGCCCGGCGGTTTCCGCACCGACGATGCCGCCCGAGGACAACATGATCAGCGGGCTGTTGGCGAAGCCCTCGTCGCGCAGGCGCTCGCTGAGGCGGCGCAGGTAGGGCTGCGAGATCGGCATCGCATAGGCATTCACGGCCGTGGTCGAGGCACGGTGATACTCGCGGATCTGCGGTGCCACGTCCGACGACGTGCAGATGAACATGTCATCGAGGTGACGCTCGAGCTCGGCGGCAACGAACGCTTCGTGCTCGCCGTTCGCATAGCTGTTGAGCAGGCAGATCGCGACCGACCTGGCGCCGCCCGCGCGCAGCTTCTCGGCCAGCGCCGTGACGTCGTCCGGGTCGACCTGCTGCACGACACTGCCGTCGGCGAGGATACGGCCGCGCAGTCCGAACGTCAGTTGCTCGGGGACGAGCGGCTCGGGGAACTCGATCTGCGGGTCGAACATGTCATAGCGATGCTCGTTGCGGATCGTCAGCACATCGCGGAAGCCCTCCGTAGTCACCAATGCAGTGGGCACGCCCTTGCGTTCGATCAGCGCGTTGGTGACGATCGTGGTCGCATGCACCACCACGCCGTCGATCTCGCTGGCGGAGATGCCGGCCTTGGCGAGCACAGAGTAAACGCCGCGGAAGAAGCCATCGAGCAGGTCTTCATGCGTGGTCAGCGTCTTGTCGACGGTGAGTCGGCCATCCGAATTGCGCAGCACGATGTCGGTGAACGTCCCGCCGATGTCGACAGCTAGCGAGTAAGTCAAAACTCTCTCTCCTCGAGGCACTCATCCACGAAGGGCACTTCGACCCTTCGGTAACTATCGTTTCATATATCAAAACGTTATTTCAATATGCAGAAAGTAGGCTCAGCGTGGTTGCGCTGTCAATCGGGTTTTTCAGGTCTTTTGCTCGACCATTCGCATTGACAGGCACCCTCCCTTTTCATAGTTTCGTCAATCACGTTTCGGATAATGAAATGGACGTTGCAACGGAACACAATGCGCGGATGCGCGACGGGGGCACAAGCACGCTCGACCTCGCGCTGCGTGCGCTGGAGTTGCTGGCCATGCGTCATGTGCCGATGAGCCTGGGTGAAATCGCTGGCGAACTGGGTGCAACGAAGCCCACGATCTATCGTCACCTGACGACGCTCGTGCGCCACGGCTTCGTCTGGCAGGACTCGCGCACGAGCCAGTATGCCGCGGGCACCAAGTTGCTGATTCTGGGCGAGGCGGTGCAGCGGCAATTCAACGTGGTCGCCATCTCCAAGCCGCACCTGATCGCGCTGCGCGACCGGACGTCGCAATCGGCAACGATCTGCAAGCTGATCGGCGACGAGCTGATCGTGCTCGAGATGGTAGAAGGCCGCTCGATCATCGAGTTCGGCACGCCGCCCGGCACCCGCTTCGACTTCCATGCGACGGCCCACGGAAGGATCTGGCTGGCGTTCGGCCCCCACGCGTTGACCGAGAAAATCCTGGCGACCCCGCTCAAGGCGTGGAGCAAGGACACACATACGTCCGTGCCCGCAATTCGCCGTGAGATCGAGTTGATCCGTGCCCGCGGCTGGGCGACGGCGCCCAACGAAATGGTCGCCGGCGTCAACGCGCTTGCCGCGCCCGTGTTCGACTTCCGCGGCGAGCTGACCGCATCGATTGCGATCGTGGGCTCCACGCAATTCATACCCGCACCCCCGGCGCCCGATCAGCTCGAGGCCGTCACCGACTGCGCCCGCGATGTCTCGACAGATTGCGGCTGGCGCAAGTAGCGGGCCGCCTTTTCTCCCCTCCCCTCCCCACCAATAATGGAGTTGCTCAGATGGACCTCGAAAGCGTCGACTGGGAACAGATCCCCTGGACTCACGTGCGCGAAGGCGTCGATCGAAAGGCCTTCTCGGGTGAAGGCGCCACCGTCGCGCTTAACCGCCTGATGCCAGGCCACGAACCACGCCCGCACTCGCACCCGCACGAACAAATCGCTTACATCCTGAGCGGCCACATCCGGTTCTTCGTCGGCGACAAGGATACCGTCCTGGGGCCCGGTGGCGTGTTGCGCATCCCGCCGCATGCCGAGCACTGGGGTGAGGTCGTCGGAGACGAGCCGGTACTCAACCTCGACGTCTTCACGCCCCGCCGGTCCGAGTATGCCTAGCACATTATTTTCGGTGACCGCAGGTATCCGATGATCGTCGGCCCTTCTCGACATTCTGTGCGTCTTGCAGACAAGCAGGTGGCGCGACTAGGCCAGCGGAACGAGCGATCGGTAAGCTCGTGAGACGCTCTTCGAAGCTTCGTCCCAGGAATATGCCTTGCTGATATCGACGGCTTCGCCCCTTAACGCGCTTCGCCGGCCAGCCGCATTCAGCAGGCCGCCGATCGCATCGGCATAAGCCCCGACGTCTCGCGGCGGACACAGGATCACCGCCTCACTTCGGCCCTTCATGTTGCGCGCACTCGCGGTGTCGGCGCTTATGACCGGAAGGCCGCTGGCCATCGCTTCGAGCATGACGTTGCCGAATGTTTCGGTCGTGCTCGGGCTTAGGAGCAAGTCGGCACTGGCAACCGCCCGCGCCAGAGCAGTGCCTTCGAGGTGGCCCGTGAGGACGACGCCGGGGAGCGCGGCGAATAGATCGGCGGCAGGTCCCGCCCCGACGACAAGCGCCCGTACGGGAAGAGCTCTTCGCTGCAGCTCGCGGACGGCAGCCACGAACAGCCCGGCGCCTTTCTCGAGCACCAGTCGGCCGAAAAAGAGGATGACGATCTCGTCGTCCGCAAAGCCGCACGCGGCGCGCCAGGCCGGGTCGCGCCTCGCCGGGTTGAACAGCTCGCGATCGATGCCGCGGCTCCAGACGCTCACCGCCCCGTCGCCGCGCGTGAGCTTGAGCGTTTCGACGAGTGCGGGGGTCGGCGCCAGCACATGATCGGCGCGACGATAGAAGCGCCGCAAATGCGCTTCCGCCAGAGGGCGAGCCCAGCCCAGCCCGTAATATTCGAGATAAGTTTCGAACAGCGTGTGCATGCTGGCAACCACCGGCACACCGAGCCGCTTGGCAAGTGTCTGTGCCCGCGCCCCGAGAATGTCGGGCGTGGAGACGTGAACGATGTCCGGCGCAAAGCGCTCGATGTCCTTCCGGATCGCTCCGGGCAGCCGCATGGCGAGGCGAAACTCGCCGCGCACCGGCAACGCGATCGAGGGAACCGGAACCAGCGTCCCCGCCGGAACGAAAGCGGGTGTGTCCGTTACCGGCGAATAGACCCGAACCTTGTGACCCTCTTTAGCCTCGAGGTAGGCAACCAGCTTGTTCAGCGCCTGATTGGCGCCCTCGCGCAGATAGTTGTAATTGCCAGAGAACAGCGCGATCCGCATGGTCAGACTTGCCGAAAATTCAGGGTCGCGTTCAGCAGGAACATGACGAGCCCCGCAAACAGCGAGACCAAAATTCGGGCCGACAAATAGTCGATCGAGGTGAACCGCAGCATTCCCGCGTAAAGTAGGACGGTCAACATCAGGCCAATCGCGGCGTTGATCAGGAAAAGTGCATAGCCGCTGCGTATGCCACGCTGAGTCCCGCGAAAGATCCAGGCCCTCCCGAGGGCGTAGTGCAGCGTGTTGGAAAGAACGAACCCGATTGCCGCCGCCGTAACCGGGCTCACGCCGAACCTGTTGACCAGCACCCACAGGACCGTGAGGCCCACGAAGAAGGCAGATGTACTGACGACGGTGTTGCGGACCAGCATGGCGCCGACTTTGAGCGACAACAGCCGATCGGAGAGGCGCTGCTTCCGGTCATCGCCGGGCCTCGCGCGACATTCGCTTCCAAGTTGAGTTTCCATGCGTCAGGACGCCGACGCCGAAAGCTGCTGGGCCTCTGCGCCATTGGCCGACTGGTCGGCATCCAGCCAATCGACGCGCCGGCTCACGAACGGGTTCAGGAACAGGATCGGCAACTTCAGGAACAGGAGTTCTGCGTGAACGAAGCTGTCTACTGCTCTGCCCCACCAGTCCGAGCGCGGTTGTGCGTAGCGCTGGAGCCACTGCTCGTAAGGTGCCCAGTGAGAAGGTTCATCCTTTCTGATGACCTCGAAAATGCGTGCGAGTATCCGGTCAGCCCGGACGGTACGATTGCTCAGCAAGGAATCGAGCTGACGATAACCGCGCCGCTCGGTCAATGAGATCACACGGCACAGCCGTGCGAACAGGGCATCGTCCGCGATGATCGCCTGGATATCCATTCGGGAGATGGGCGTGCGAAACATGATCTCGACGAAGCGGTCGATGTGACCAAAGGTCCGGTCGAGCGCTAACGGCATCACTCCGCGCCGTTCGAACCAGCGGCGGAACATCACGTAATGCTTGCGCTCGTCCGCACGGTGGCGCTCGATCGCTGCGATCAGGACCAGATCGTCAGGAGCGCGTGCCCTGACGGCGCTCAGCACGCGGTCGATCGCCGTGTAACCCCGATGCTCATTGTAAATGTAGATCGAGGCCAGCACGTCCAGGTAACGACGACCGAGCCGCCTCCGCATGAGTATTCCTCCATGCGGCCACAAACGCTGCATTCGTGTTCCCAAACGCCCCATCGCGAAAGGCGTTCCGCCTTTCGCGGCCCGCCGTGGCAGCGACGCAGCGACGCCGTGGTCGCTCCGGAAGCGCGAAGGACGAGCAGGTTTTTTCGGGTGTCGGCTCAGCTCACCGCCGCATGAAACAGGCGTCCTACGCCGGCTGAAACGGCCATCGCGATCGATCCCCAGATCACCACGCGCACCACGGCCGGCATGACCGGCGCCCCTCCTGCTCGCGCGCCTGCTGTTCCCAGAGCGACGAGCGTGACGATGGCGACGACGGCGATTTCCCAAAGCGCCAGTGCCGAAGGTGCGAGCAGCACTGTCATCAGCGGCGGAAGGCCGCCTATGGTGAACGAGGCGGCCGAAGCCAATGCCGCCTGCACCGGCTTGGCCTTGGACGTCTCGGTGATGCCAAGCTCGTCACGCGCATGCGCTGCCAGGGCGTCATGCGCCGTCAGTACCTCGACGACGTCGCTGGCCAACGGTTTCGGCAGCCCGCGATCCATATAGATCGCGGTGAGTTCGCGCTTCTCGTGCTCCGGGTCGGATCGCAGCTCGCGCTTCTCGCGCTTCAGGTCCGCGTTCTCGGCATCGGATTGCGAGCTGACCGAGACGTATTCGCCGGCCGCCATCGACATCGCGCCAGCCGCGATCCCCGCCACCCCGGTGAGAAGCAGTTGCGAAGGTGCGGTCGCTGCTGCCGCAACCCCGACCATCAGGCTCGAAGTGGAAAGAAGCCCGTCGTTCGCGCCCAGAACAGCGGCGCGCAGCCAGCCGATTCGCGTGACGTAGTGGGTTTCGCCCGGGTGCTTTCCAGGGCCGTGAGCGTCGGACGTGACCATGCATGTCTCCACGAGTTTACAAGGACCGCCACAGCGAGGGCGGACGATCAGAACGCGGCGTCGAGGCCGAGCCGGATGGATCGAGGGCGCAAAGGGGTTCGCTGCGAGCCTGCGGCGACGGAAAACGGATTGCCATAAGCGAAGGTGTTCGCCTGGGAGTCGAGCGCGTTCTCGAGGTCGAGCGTGACGCCCCAGTGCTCGAAGCCGATGCGCATGCCTGCCGAAAGGTCGTAATACCGGCCCTGCGGCAGGTCGAATGGCGGATAGATGGCCAGATGCGATTGCCCGACATAGCGGATCGAACCGTCGAGCGTCAGCTCCGCCGCCACGAGCCGCTGACGCTGTCTCGCGCCGAGACGCCATCCGGCATCGGCGATGTTCGGCAAGTCGCGATCCTGCGCTCCCGTGAAGGCCGGAGTGGGATGTGACAGGTCGCTCGCGTTCAGGAACCCGCTGGCCTCGACGGTCAGCCCGCCCGCAACATGCACGGCGATGTCGCCAGAGAGGTTGCGCAGGATACCGGACCCGATGTTGGCTACGTATGGCAGCCCGTCGAGCCCGACGAGGTCGGCCTGAACGTTGTTCCAGCGCCCCACCGAGGCCGCGATGCTTCCGGACACGACTGCGCCGGGCTGCATACCGAACCGCAATCCCACCTTGAACGTACGGATCGTGTCGGCTTCGAAGCGCAGCGCGGTAGCTGTGCTGCCCGATCCGGTCACTTCCAATGCGCCGGGCCGAAATCCCTCCTGGTAGCCGCCGTAAATCAAAATTCCCGGGTTCGGCTTCCACGCGAGCGTGGCGAGCGGCAATGCGCGCGCCTGGCTGCGGATCGGCTCGAAGCCGCTTGTCCTTGCCGTACCGGAGAAATGGCCGGCCTCGCGAACGTAGCTGAGCCGCCCCCCAAGCGTCAGCGAGACTTTCGGGATCAGCGGCACCGAAGCTTCGCCGAAAAGTGCGGTGTCGAGTGTGGTGTTGGTGACGTTCGAGAGCAGCGCCGGGTTGGACGCTGCCCCCAGACTACGAGCAACATGGTCGCTATCATAAACGACGGTCCCGCCGACCACCCAGGTACCGGCGCCGCCGAAGCGTCCGGAGAGGCGCGTCTCTTGCGAGAGCAGGTTTACCGTCACGTTCTCCGCGAACGCGCGAGGCGTCGTCACGCCGGGATCGAGGGTCGCATCGTAGATCGAATCGATCTGGTGATTGATGTAGCTGGTGGCGGACACGAACTGGGTCGCGCCCCAGGATCGCGTCACCGTGATCGATCCCAGCCGGTAGTCGTTGTCGAACGGCTGCGCGATGGCCGATCGGCGCGCGAGCGGGCCTACGTCGGACTGCGCATATTGCCCGTCGCGCGAACCGCGGCTCTGCACGACGACGGTTGCATCGACCGTCCAGGCTGCGGGCGTCCAGCGCAGCGCGACGCGCACTCCGGACAGGGTGTTTCGGTTGATATTGGTCAGGCCGCGCAGCGTGTCGTCGATGAACCCGCCCTCGATCGCATGATAGCCGACCACGCGAAGGGCTAGGTTGCCGAGCAGCGGCTGGTTGACGACCAGTGCCGCGTCGTAGCCCGGCGCGCCGCCTTGCGTCAGCCGGGTTCCTGCGGACATCTGGTATGACGGCGCCTGCAGATCCGGCGCGCGCGGGACGAGCTTGATGATCCCGCCCAGCGTGCCCGCGCCGTAAAGCGTTCCTTGCGGACCTTCGAGCACCTCGACGCGCTGGATGTCGTAGAGCGCCAGATCAGGATCAGGCGCGCTGTAGATCAGCCGCGTCTCGCCAAGGTACTGACTGATCGTCGATTGGCTAGCACCGTTGAAACTGCTGTCGGCGATCCCTGCGATGAAGATCTTGTTGCGGCCGGGGCCGAGATTGGTCAAGGCAAGGCTCGGCAACCGCTGGATGATGGCGCCGCTCCCCTCGCTCCCGCTGCGCGCGGCGTCGGCGCGATCGAGTTCAAGGATCGAGATGTTGCTCGGATAATTCGCGAGGCTCAGGCTCTGCTTGCTGGCCAGCACGACGATTTCGACAGGAGCGGCTTGTACCGGCTCGATCGGCGGCGGCACGGACACGCGAGCGGGCTGGGTCGGTTTTGGCAGCTTTCGCCGGAACAGCCGCGCGGTGGCTGGGCCATCGAACGCGAAGTCGTAGTCCGTGCCGCGAAGCAACCGCCCGAGCGCCGCTGCCGGCTCGTAGTCGCCCTTGATCCCGCCTGTGCGGGCACGTCGCAATCCGGGATCGTCGAGTGCGATCGAGATGCCCGCCTGGCTGGCGAACGCGATCATTGCGTCCACGAGAGGGCCCGCCGGTATCGCGAACTGCCGCGTGGTGCGCGCCTGAGCACAAGGAACACCAGCCATCAGCAGCGAGAAGCCCAGCAGTGACGCACCGAACAGCTCAGCGGGTGAGCGCCCAGCCGTCAGCGGTCCTGGCGATCTTGATGCCCAGCAAGCGACCCACGCGCGTGCGCAGTTCCTCATCGTTGTCGCCGAGCTGAATGACGCCGGTGAAGGTTCGGTCGGATAGTTCAGGCCCCAATTCGATCGCGATCCCCCGATTGCGCGAGAGATCGCCGACAACGTCCACCAGCGGAGCATCGCGATAGACCAACGTGCCGCGCGTCCAACTGCCGATTGCCGCAACGGGCTTGCTGCCTTCGACAAATCGGTCCCCGTTCGCGATCAGCGTGCCGCCGGCATCGAGCCGAAGCCGCGTCTCGCCGTCTTCGAAGCGGACCGAACCCTCGGCTACCTCGATACGCGTCGTCCGCTCGCTGCGGAAGACGTTGAATACCGTCCCGATGTCGACGACCCGCTGGTTGCCGAGCGTCAGCGCAAAGGGATGCACAGGATCGGGCTGCACCGAGAACTGCGCCTCGCCCACCTTGAGCTCGGCCTTCCGCGGATCCGAGCGATCGAGTACGATGCGGGTGCCGCCATTGATGACGATGCGACCTCCCCCGGCTAGTGCGATGGTTCGCACTTCGCCGGGGGCGGTGACGATCTCGCGAGCATCGCTGAGGCCGCCGCTCGCAGCCCACGTTCCGAAGACGGCCAGCGCAACACCTGCGGCAATGGCGGGAATGCGCCAACCGGCCCGCACGACGGTCTGCAACCAGCTATCGCGCGTTTGAACAGCCGTGATGCCTCGCACGTCGGCCATTCGAACGGCCCCGTCGAGTTCGCGTTCCGCATCGACCACCATCTCGTAGGCGGCGTTATGCTGGGGATCCGCTTCGAGCCATGCGACGAATTCGTCCCAGTCGGCTTCGGAGCCTTCCGCAGTCCGAAGGTGCCAGGCGACCGCCTCGTCGAGCACGCTCTGATCAGCTTGCCGAGCCATCCGAGCCTCCCTTATCCGTCGCGCCCAAGCCATCAAGACTCTGCCGAGCCTCGATCACCGCTCGGTAGGCGCGTTGCAGATGCTTCTCGACCGCGCTCAGGCTGATACCGAGTTCCTGCGCGATGGCCTTCTGCGATGCGCCGGAAATCCGGTACTGCCGGAAAATATACATGGTCCGTTCTGGCAAAACGTCGAGCTGATCCTGAATGCGTGCGAGGTAATCACGAGCCAGAAGTACGGTCTCCGGGTTGGGCGCGGAATCCCCTTCAGTGTGATAGAGCCACGCTCCGTCCCTCGCGTCACGCCGTCCCTCGGTGCGCCGGCGCAAATGCGCGAGGTTGTTGAGCATCTGGTATAGATAGGCCCGGGGCGCCCGGATCGGTCCGGTTGCGGTGGTCTCCAGACGGATGAAAAGGTCCTGAAGCAGGTCGTCGGCATCGGTGTCGCTGACACGACGCGCGAGCAGGAAGCGCTTCAACTCACTGCGGAGGGACAGGCACAGCTGCTTGAGGCCGCCTTCTCCCAGCGCCTGCCTACTGGCTTCGGGCATGTTCACCGTCATCTGTCGACACGCAGTTAATCGTCATGCCCGCACACCGTTGAACCAAGACACATTGTCGTTCCCCGAACCGCATTCTGCTTGCGGGATGACCATGAGACTCCGCTCGATCGGAAACCCGCATTTGTCGCGAAATATAGTGTGGGTCTGGGAACTCTGCGGTGTCTAGGCGCTGCAGAGGAACCAGATGAACAACTTTCGCGCAGTTTTCGCGCTCGCCATTTTCGGCCTTCTCACCGCGAGCGCTCCAGGCGGCACTGAAGCACCACCTGTGGTCCGCGAGATGGGATCGTCTTACGCGGACGGACCGGCTTTGTCGGTGATGACGTACAACGTGCATGGGCTGCCATTCCCAATCGCATGGCAACGTGGCCCCGCGCTGCACGAGATCGGCGTGCGCCTGGCAATGTTGCGCCAGGCCGGGCGGCAGCCTCACATCATCTTGTTGCAGGAAGCGTTCACTGCCGACGCGAAAGCCATCGCCGGGCTTGCGGGCTATCGGTACGTGGCAACGGGACCGCAGCCCGCGGATGTCGAAGCCTCCAGGCGCTCTGCAATGAGTGAGGCATTCGATGCCGACGCCTCGTGGAGCAAGGGTGAGACCGAAGGCAAATGGGTAGACAGCGGCCTCGTGGTAATGTCGGATTATCCGATTTCGAAGACAGTCACGCTCGCTTTTCCCAGGGACACTTGTGCTGGCTTCGATTGCCTGGCGACCAAGGGAGTCCTTCTTACCTGGATCAAGGTCCCCGGGCAGACGAACCCGATAGCCATCGCCGATACCCACCTCAATTCGCGGGTTGCCACCGGGGTGTCGATCGAGCGCGCAAACGCGGCGTTCGCGCGGCAGGTTGCGACCGCAAAAGACTTTATCGCACGCAATGTCGCAGCAAATACCAGCCTTGTGTTCGGCGGAGACTTCAACATCGGCCACGACGCGACACGGATTGCAGTCACACGTCAGAGCGGCGGGATCGTCGAGGGCGCCAGCGAGGCGACCGATGTTATCCAATGCGGTTCAAAGCGGCACTCGCTGAGCGAGGATCTGCAATCGGTCGAGGAACGCGCCAAGGACAAACAATATTTTCGGGCGGGGATTGGCCGGCGCCTGGAATTGAACCGGGCAGAGGTGCCGTTCGGCGCCAGGACTGGTGGGAACACGTTGTCCGACCATCTTGGCTACGTCGTCGAATACGATCTTTGATGGCAACTACGACCTGTGACGGCTTGAGAATGGCGCCCGGGAGGATTGAACGATGATGGAACAGCGGGCCGACCCAGCGGATGGCTACGGCACAGTCGCCAAGGTCTTTCATTGGCTCGTCGTGACGCTGGTCATCGCACAATTCGCGATTGCGTGGACAATGCCGGAGATTTCGCGTGGCACCCGTCCGACTGGCCTCGTTTCCTGGCATTTATCGGTCGGCGCGGCGATCCTGCTCGTTGCGCTTGCACGGTGGGTCTGGCGCCTCACTCACAAGGCACCGCTCCCACCGAAGCACCTTCCGCCTCTGCTGCAGATGGTCTCGCGATCGACCCATTTCCTGCTGTACGGGTTGCTGATCGTGCTGCCACTCATGGGCTGGGCCAACGCCGCTGCGCGGGGATGGACCGTCACTTTATTCGGCATAGTTCCGCTTCCGGCTCTCCTCACGAAAGGCTCGGCATTGGGCAGACGAATGGGAGACATCCACGGCACGACGGCTCTCGTCTTTCTCGCCGTCATTGCCCTGCATGTCACTGGCGCGCTGTACCACGCCCTGATCCTGCGCGATCGGACCCTGCAGCGAATGCTTTGACGATTGCTCTCAAGCAAATCGCAACTTGCCTCCCCAGCGACATCGTTCGCATCACCGCCTGATCCGCCGCCAAGGCAACTTCGACCAAGTCAGAACTGCCCGAAGCGGAGCCCGTGGTTTGTCGACCGCGGAAGGCGATCCTCAGGACGAGCAGCCATTGCCGCCGATCTCGCGATGCCTTGCGCTTCCAAGCTGCGGTGATCGACCCGTGCATCGATATCGATGCCTGGTATCCCTTGGCCAACGCGGCGGCACTCGCTGATGCCTCGGGCGGGCGACGGCCGAGCCCGTGACTCACTCCAAAGGCGCCTTTTACGATCTCGAAGCTTCATTGCTAAACCGCGGGGAACAACTACGAGACCTCGCGCTTAAGCGTGCAAAGGGCGATTGAACCGAACCATCAGGGCGCCGTGACGGTTATCGTCACATCTTGCGCCATCCAAATCCGCTAGCACGGAGCTTCCGCCTAGGCGTCGACCGGGCTGGTTCAGCGTTACACCAGTGCACGGGAAGACAAAGATGGCCAACGAGCGCGGACCGTCACGACCGGCGGATACTAAGCGCGCGCGCCGCGCTCTCCAGTCGCTCAACTTCTTCATGGCCGACATGCAGGCCGGCATCGGCCCTTTCCTGGGCGTCTTTTTGCAACAGCGAGGATGGGCGACCGGACCGATTGGTACGGTCATGACGGTCGGCGGCATCGCCGGCATGACCATGACAGCCCCCGCGGGCGCTTTCATCGATCATACGACGCACAAACGATGGGTCGTCATCTTCACCGGCATGTTTACGGTCGCTGCGTCGTTCCTGATCCTGCTCGCCCAATCGGGACTGATCGTCACGGCAAGCCAGATCGCCACCGCCGTTGCCGGTGCTGCGATCGGTCCGGCGGTGGCCGGCATGACGCTGGGTATCGTTCGTCAGAAGGGCTTCAATGCGCAGAACGGCCGCAACCAGGCATGGAATCATGCCGGCAACATGATCGGAGCCGGACTCTCGGGCTGGCTTGGCTGGCGCTTCGGCATTCCTGCGATCTTCTATCTCGCCGCGGTATTCGGCGTGCTTGCCATAGCATCGGTGCTGATGATCCCCGAGCAAGCGATCGATCACCGCGCTGCACGTGGATTGGAAGATGAGGGTCGTCATGGCGAGAGCGAGGGCGGCCGCGCAGAAGGCTTCAAGACGCTGCTGCGCAACAAGCCGATGCTGATCCTGGCGGCATCGCTAGCCTGCTTTCACCTGGGGAACGGTGCGATGCTGCCGCTCTACGGCCTCGCCGTCGTCGGCGCGGGCAAAGGCAACGCCTCGCTGTTCGTTGCCGAGACGGTCGTCGTCGCGCAAGCTGTGATGATCGTTGCGTCATTGCTGGCGATGAAGATCGCCGCGGGCAGAGGTTACTGGCTGGTGATGCTGATCTCGTTCGCGGTTCTGCCGCTGCGCGGCTTCCTCGCCGGAACCTTCATCGAGCATTGGGGCGTGTGGCCCGTGCAGGCGCTCGATGGCATCGGCGCAGGGCTGCAGAGTGTCGCGGTACCGGGCCTGGTCGCATGTCTGCTTAACGGCACCGGGCGGGTTAACGTGGGCCAGGGCGCGGTTATGACCGTGCAGGGCATCGGCGCTTCGCTCAGCCCTGCGATCGGCGGCTGGCTGGCGCAAGTGCTCGGCTATCATGTCACTTTCTTCATATTGGGCAGCTTTGCGCTGGTCAGCGTGGCGCTATGGATCGGCTACGCAGGAACGTTACGCCCGGCCTGCGCTGGTGGCAGCGACACATTAGCGGACATAACCGAGGGCGCGCACGAATGATCCTCGCAACCGGCGCAACGTGGGCGATCTGCGCGGCTTCAACCGCGGCCGTCATCGCAAGGCCCTTTCGCTGGCCCGAAGCGGCCTGGGCGGTGCTCGGCGCAATTCTTCTTCTCGTGTTCGGCTTGATGCCGCTTTCGGCCGAGTTGGGGGCCGTCGCTAAGGGCACGGACGTCTACTTTTTTCTCGTCGGTATGATGCTGCTGAGCGAGGCCGCGCGTAAAGAGGGATTGTTCGACTGGGTGGCGGCGACAGCGGCGATCCACGCCAAGGGATCGACATCGCGCCTTTTCCTTCTGGTCTACCTGACCGGCGTCGTGACGACGACTTTCCTGTCCAACGACGCGACAGCCGTGGTGCTGACGCCCGCCGTCTTCGCCGCCGCCAGGAAGAGCAAGGCAGAGGCGCTGCCTTTACTGCTCGCCTGCGCGTTGATCGCCAACGCGGCGAGTTTCGTGTTGCCGATCTCCAATCCCGCCAACCTTGTCCTTTATGGCGGCCAGTTGCCGCCGCTCGGCCGATGGTTCGGCTCATTCGCGCTCCCGTCGGTCGCCTCGATAGTGGTGACCTATTTCATGCTCCGCTGGCTCGAGCGCGAGCGGTTGGCAGGTGCATGCGAATGCGATGTAGAGCGCGATCCTCTATCGACAGGAGGCAAGGCCGCGCTTGCAGGAATCGGAGCCACGGCAATCCTGCTCGCCATGGCGTCGGCCCTCAACCTGCAGCTTGGGCTCCCGACCTGCCTGGCCGGGGCTGCAACCACGCTTGGCGTGTGCGCGTTTGCCAAGCGATCACCCATCGCTCTCGCTCGATCGGTATCGTGGGGCGTGCTGCCGCTGGTCGCCGGGCTGTTCGTGCTGGTCGAGGCGCTCGACCGCACCGGCGTAATCGGCCACGTCGCCGAGGCCTTGCGAGCGAGTGCCGACCATCCGGTGAGAGGCGCCGCGATGGCGGGAACGATCCTTGCCTTTGTGTCCAACCTGATGAACAACCTTCCTGCCGGTCTCGTCGCAAGCACGGCGGTCGCACAAGCACATTCGCCGCGATTGGTCGTCGACTCGCTGCTGATCGGCGTCGATCTCGGTCCCAATCTGTCGATCACCGGCTCGCTCGCCACCATCCTCTGGCTTCAGGCGATCCGCCGCGAAGGTGAGAACGTCGGCTTTTGGCGATTTTTTAAGGTGGGCGCTGTAACGATGCCCCCGGCCCTGGCGGCGGCGCTTGGTGCCCGCCTTCTTATCGGTTGAGACAGCTGCTCTCGAGCCCGCAGACAGTGGTCCCACCAGATGATCAATACGTAGCATTCTGGCTTAGGCACGTACGAACAGGAGAATGTGATGGGACGGGTGAGAGCTGCTGGATTCAGTGTTTCACTTGACGGGTTCGGAGCCGGACCCGGGCAGAGCCTCCAGGATCCTCTAGGCAAGCGGGGACCGGAGCTGCATCGCTGGTTCGTCGGTACGAGGAGTTTCAAGGCCATGGTCGGGGCCGAGGGCGGGTCGGAAGGCGTGGACAATGACTACGCCCATCGCTCGATGGACGGCTTCGGCGCCTTCATCCTTGGGCGGAACATGTTCGCCCACTCGCGTGGGCCGTGGACTGACGACGGCTGGAAGGGGTGGTGGGACGAGAACCCGCCGTATCACGCGGCGACATTCATCCTGACGCATCACCCCCACGATCCGATTGTCATGGAGGGCGGCACCACTTTCTATTTCGTGACCGACGGTATTCACGCGGCATTGGAGTTCGCCCGCGACGCCGCTGGTGACCTGGACGTCAAAATTGGCGGCGGGGTCTCTACGATCCGTCAATACCTGCAGGCCGGCTTGCTCGACGAGCTTCACCTTGCACTTTCTCCAGTAATGCTTGGACGCGGCGAGGCGGTGTTCGAGGGATTGGACCTCCCTGAGCTTGGATATCGTGTCATAGAGACCGCTACCACCGAACACGCCATTCACGTCGTGCTCGGACGATAGAGAAGGCGGACGTGTTCGATTACATCGAATGCATCTGCAATCCGAGCCGGCGCCACTCGACGCTGGGTTACCTCAGTCCTATCGAATTTGAAATAGAAGCTGAGGTAGCCTGATTTAGCCCAACCCGCTGTCCAACAACCGGGAGCAACTCACCGTTCGGGAGGTTGAAGAACACCGGACTACTGCCGTTTTGTGCGTCTCACCAACCGATGGTTGCACGATCTGCTCAATGAGCGAGCAAGGCGCATCTCCCGCCGTGAAGCACATTGTCCGTCACCCCGCCGAACACCCATTCGCGCATCCGGTTATGGCCATAGGCGCCAGCGACGACGAGATCGCATTGCTGATCCGTCAGCACTGCATCAAGCGCATCGGCATCATCGCCGCGCGATAACACCGCCAGAGGCTCCGCGGTGATCTCGTGCATGGCAAGCCATTTTGCGACGTCCTGGGTTCTCCCGAGCGCGCCTGATTGTTCTTCGTCGTCCGCAATCTCTACGACAGTCACGTGCTTGGCCACCTTCAAGATCGGCAATGCAGCAGCGGTTGCAAGGCGCGCCTCTCGCGTATCCTTCCACGCAACGACGACCTGGTCGAAAGGAAATCTTGCTCCGCTGCGAGGCACCAGCAGAACCGGCCTGCCACTTTGCATAACCAGGTCCGCGATACTCGAATGGCGGGATGAATCAAAAGCGCCGCCGGTCACCGTGCTGGTAACAATCAGGTCCGCGCAGCGCGCCTCACCAGCGAGATAATGTGGCAAGGCGTCTGTGGTATATGTCGAACGCCACTCGAGCGCGAGCTTGGCGTCTGCCAAAGCGTCCCTGAACTCCGTCTCCGCATTGCGCAGTTCAACCTGCAGCTCGCCCTGGCAGGCGGTGATTACGTCTCCGCTGACGTAGTATTCCCCGTATTGGAACTGCACGGGCTGGCAGGCGGAGATGCCTACAATTCGACTACCGAGCTTGGCGCCAAGTTCGGCGACGACGCGCAAGACTTCCGCGTTCGATTGGCCAACGGCCAGATGTGCCATGAGCGTTTTGTATGTCATTGTCAGTCTCCCGAGACTAAAGGCGCCGCCGCTGCATATGAGCCGGTGAGCGGGCCCGGCAGAGCAACGCTGCCCGCAATTGATGCCTTCCGAAGACGCGAACTGTCAGCCTCGGAAACTACTCAGCCTCCTAGCGGCGCAACAGCATGCGATTTGCGGCAGCGGCAAGTCCTCGACGCTCGCGCAGCCTTGCCAAGTTACTCGGGCGCAGCGCGGACCGAACTTGATGCGACGGGAACGTGACGGTGACTATGATAGTGCGAATGGTATTGGGTTAGCGTCAATTGCCATGGCGCTCGATAACGCTTTGCGCCCCGACACGGAGAGTACGATCCCGATTCAGGGCCCTTCCAAATCGGCCCATCGGGATCCAGACGCTGGTGAGTAGTTTCCGATGGTCCCGGGCAATCGCAGTTCTTCCTAATATCAATGCACTGGAAGGTGCTCGGGGGAAGTCCCGAGATCTAGAGACATCGATTCCAGGTCAGCACAGGTCGTCGCGGTCGTTCCAACACGTCGCGCGGCTTTACAAACTATAGGAGTACGTATGCCTCAAGACCGTCAACTTCAGGAAGCTGTGCTTGCCGAGTTCCTCTGGGAGCCAAGCATCACTGCGGCCCATATCGGCGTCACCGCAAGAGATGGCGTCGTAACTCTCACCGGACACGTGCCCAACTTCTTCGAAAAGCGGGCGGCAGAAAAAGCGGCCGCGCGCGTCAAGGGCGTCAAAGCAGTTGCGCAGGAACTCGAGGTCCACCTTCCCGACTCGTTCAAGCGCACCGACGAGGAGATCGCCCGTGCAGCCGTCGATCGGCTCGGCTGGGAGGTCACGGTTCCGCGCGATGCCATCAAGGTGAAGGTCGAAAAGGGCTGGGTCACGCTGACCGGTGAAGTCGCCTGGCACTACCAGAAGGACGCTGCCGAACGGATGATCCGCGGCTTGCACGGCGTCGTTGCCGTGACGAACCAGACCACGATCAAGCCGCGCGTCAACACCGAAAACATCGATCGTGATATCGGCGTGGCTCTCCATCGTGCTTGGTTCGACCCCAACACGATCAACGTCAGCGCCGACGGCGGCAAGGTGAAGCTGACCGGTACGGTCCATACGCTTGCAGACCGCTGGACAGCAGGATCGACGGCCTGGGGATCACCGGGCGCAACCAACGTCGAGAACGATCTGCTCGTCGTCGGCTGAACCGCAAAACCCGCCGGCCTGAAAGGCCGGCGGGCCGCGCCTGCCGCTAGCCGATTGAAGAAGGGATCTCGCTATGCGGTCAACTCGGCGGCATTCGAGCTCATTGGATGCCGTGGCCACGGGTGCGCGGCGACGAAGGCGATGGTGTTCGAGCGCACTGGGACCGTGCTCGATCTGCCAGAATTGCGAAACAAGCATATCGTCAATACGCATGAATTCCTCCATGCCCTGCCGTCATCGCTGCACTCGCTTTAGATTTGCCAGTCGCGCTCGCCAAGTCAGCCACGGCCATCATGACCGGCAGTTCCGCCATCGCAAGCGAGCCTTGGGCCGCTGAAGGCAGCCGCCTATTTTGCGGCTGCGACGGAGCGTGCTGTGGATATGCCCTGCCTGAGGTCGCGCATGGTGAACGGCTTGGCGACGACCACGGCGTCGTGCTCTTCCTGCAAGATCTGGTGCGGATCGCCGCTCACGTAGAGATGGGCGACGAACCCCAGCGCAAGGATCTGACGCATGGCGGATACCCCGCTCCCTTCAGCAAGGTTGCCATCGACGATCATGAGATCCGGCTCGCAACGGATGGCGGCAGCAACGGCGTCCACTTCTGAAGAGGCGATCGCTTGGACATCATGCCCCATCCCGATCAACAGTTCAGCCAAATCCATCGCGATCAGCGCGTCATCCTCTGCGATGACGATCTTAAGCGTTTCGATCATCGTATTTCCAACTCACCGCATTTAGTGACCCGTTCAGATGGGGGGGCCCGTGCATCATCGCAGTCCGCCGGCGACTATGGTCCAAAGACGCGCGATCTTTCAGCCTCGGAAACTACTCAATGATTCCGACCCGCGGCAATCGCGCGCGCGTACCACTATGCGTAGGAGGGCGGGCACCCGGGAGTGCTATCGTCTACGGCATGGCAGCAGAAAAGAATGAGTCGGCCACCGCGCGACAGATCGACGGCGCCGGTGCCGCATCACCGCAAATCGTTGACGACGGGACGGTACTCACGGCCCGTGGTCCGCCGATGGATATGCCAATTATCGCCATAGGGGCCTCGGCAGGCGGCCTCGAGGCGGCCTCCAAATTGCTGGAGGGCCTGCCATCGACAGCCGGAATGGCCTTCATTCTGGTTCAGCACCTCGACCCTACCCACAAGAGCCTGATGGTCGAATTGCTCGCAGAACACACCGTGATGAAGGTGCTCGAAGCGACCGATAGCTGCGCGCTCCTTCCCGACCGGATCTACGTCATACCCCCCGGTCGCTATCTGTCAGTTCGTGGGGGAATGTTGCACCTGTCTCGGCCGCAAGTGCGTCAAGGCGCCCGCCTTCCGTTCGATTTTCTGCTCAGTTCCCTGGCCGAAGAATGCGGCGACCGGACGGTCTGTGTGGTTCTGTCTGGAACCGGTGCCGACGGCAGCGGTGGACTTCCCGCACTCAAAGTCGCTGGCGGATACATCATCGCGCAAAAGCCTGAGGAGGCGGAATATGATGGGATGCCGCGCAGCGCGATCGACACAGGTCTTGTCGATCAGGTTCTAAGCTTGCGCGACATTCCGCGAGCGCTCGCCGAACGACAGATCCAGATTTCGACCACACCGCATCATCGCGATGCAGATGCCTCGCTCCCATCGACCACGCTTGGCGATATCGTCTTCTTCTTGAAAGACAAGACTTCACACGACTTCCGGCAATACAAGCCGGGAACACTGGAACGCCGCATAGAAAGGCGGATCGCACTTCTCGCGCTCGAACGTGGAAACTTCGGCGCGTATCTGAATTTGCTTCGCAACGACCCGGCTGAGCGCGATCTGCTCGCCAAGGATCTGCTCATCAACGTCACCAGCTTTTTTCGCGATCTCAAAGTCTTCGATGCCCTAGCGACTACGATCGTGCCCGACCTCATTCACGGTTTGGGCGAACATCAGTCGCTAAGAATATGGGTCGCCGGATGCAGTACGGGCGAGGAAGCCTATTCGATCGGCATGATCTGTAGCGACGTCATCGAGGCGTCCGGGCGCGAGATCAAGCTGCAGATCTTCGCGTCCGATGTCGATCCCGACGCCATCACGACCGCACGTGAGGGTCTTTATCCATTCGACATCGCGGACGCGGTGCCGGCCGACCAACTGGCACGCCATTTCGTCAGAGACGAGGCGGGATACCGGGTTGCGACGAGCCTGCGAGGAGATGTCGTCTTCACAGTTCAGGATGTCCTGTCCGACCCGCCCTTTTCGAAAATCGACCTCGTTTCCTGTCGCAATTTGCTGATCTACCTGAACCCCGAGGCGCAAGCCAAGGTCATATCCCTGTTCCATTTTGCGCTGCGCGAAGGCGGCATCCTGGTGCTGGGCTCGTCCGAGACCGTCGGTAGCGCCGAAGACAAGTTCGAAGTCATTACCAAATCCGAGCGATTTTATCGACACATCGGGCGCAGCCGGATCGGCGATGATGACTTTCCACGCATCTTCGGCGAAGCGCTGCCGTTGCTGGGCAGCGCCGAAAAAAGCGCCCCCGCGGCGCGTCAATCAACGCTTGCCGATATTTGCCGCAAAGCCATCATGGCGAGCCACGCGCCGGCCGCAATCCTCATCGATCGCAAACGCCAGTGTCTTTACTCGGTGGGTCCCACCGAACGATATCTGCGCATCGCGCCAGGCTACGCCACGCTCGATCTGCTTGCCATGGCAACGCCGCCACTGCGAACCAAGCTGCGCCTTGCCATCGACAAAATCAGCAAGTCCACGCCGCGCGTCGATGGCGGCCGCACCCGCCTGACCCATGACGGCGTCACCATCTGGTTCAGTATCGACGTTCAAGCGATCGCGGGCGACCATGAGGATCTTCTGCTTGTTTGCTTCATCGAGGAACCCGGCAAAGGTACGGAGATGCCTTCGCATGGCGGCAGCGACGCGACGCGCGTTGCCGAACTCGAGCGCGAGCTCGAGGCTACCCAAGCCGAGCTACAGACATCAATTCTGAACCAGGAAACATCAAGCCAAGAACAAAAGGCGATCAACGAAGAAGCACTTTCGGTCAACGAGGAGTTTCAATCTACCAATGAAGAGCTGTTGACGTCCAAAGAGGAATTGCAATCGCTCAATGAAGAGCTGACTGCACTGAATAGCCAGCTTCAGGAAACGCTCGAGCGCCAGCGTCTGACCTCCGACGATCTGCAGAACGTCCTGTACAGCACCGACGTCGGCACGCTGTTCCTGGACATGGAGCTCAAGATCCGGTTCTACACGCCTGCAACCAAGTCGCTGTTCAGCATTATCACCAGCGACATCGGCCGGCCGCTCGCCGATCTTCGACCGATTGCCACCGACGACGAGCTGCTGTCCGACGCGCGCAGAGTTCTCGCCGATGAAGCCTCGATCGAGCGTGAGATCAGAGCACCCAATGACGCCTGGTTCCTCCGGCGCATCTTCCCCTATCGTGCGCACAACAACCGTGTCGAGGGCGTCGTCATCACCTTCGCCGACATCACCGATCGTAAGATCACCGCGAAAGCGCTCGAGACTGCGAAGCACGAAGCCGAGCGCGCCAACCTCGCCAAATCACGCTTTCTTTCGGCCGCCAGTCATGACCTGCGCCAACCACTTCAATCGTTGACGTTGCTGCAGGAATTGCTGACACACTCGGTCGAGGGCGACAAACCCCAGAAGTTACTGGGGCGCCTGGGACAGACGTTGGGAGCCATGTCCGGCATGCTCAACGCGCTTCTCGACATCAACCAGATCGAGGCCGGCGTAGTGGTAGCCAAGCCCGTGACCTTTCCTATCGCTGACGTACTCGATCAGTTGCGGGACGAGTTTACCTATCTTGCGCAGAGCCGAAATCTTTCGCTCCACATCCTTCCCAGCACGACCATGGTACACAGCGACCCGGCGCTTCTCGCGCAGATGATCCGCAATCTGCTGGCCAACGCTATCAAATATACGAAGCGCGGGAAGGTCCTGCTTGGATGCCGCCGGCGCGGCGGTGTCTTGCGCATAGAGGTCCTGGATACCGGCATTGGCATCGCCGAAGATGAACTTCATGCCATTTTCGAAGAATTCCACCAGGTCGACAATGCGGCGCGCGAAAGAAGCCGCGGATTGGGTCTCGGTCTATCGATCGTACAGCGTTTGGGCCGACTGCTAGGGCATGACATCGATGTCAGTTCGATCCCCGGAAAGGGATCGATTTTTACGATCACGCTGGCCATATCGGAGAAGACGGTAGAGGTCTCAACAAATACGCAGGCATTGAGCTTGGACGAAGTCACGCCAAACCATCGATGCAAAGTCGTGATTGTCGATGACGATCCGGATGTTCTCGAGCTTCTCGAACAACTCCTGAGGGCCGACGGCCATATCGTTCGCGTCGCATCCGACGCGGCGGCCGCGTTGAAGCTCATAGCAGGGGGTGCGCTACGGCCGGAAATCCTGCTCACCGACTATAATCTTCCGGGCGGCACGAACGGCCTGGAATTGTTGGAAGAGCTTCGTGCTGGTCTTCCCTACAATCTGCCGGCGATTATCCTTACAGGCGACATCTCAAAGGAGACGCTTGCAAAAATCGCCGCAGAGGACTGCATCCAACTCAACAAGCCCGTCAAAGCGCAGGAACTTACCGCTGCGATCGAGCGACTTAGCCCGCGGAATTCACCAGTTTCGGAGCAGCGAGTGGCCACCGCGGCTGCGAAAGGGACGCCGGTAGCCTACATCGTCGATGACGACGCGGAAATCCGCGCTACCATCCGGGATGTGCTCGAAAGCGATGGCCGTGTCGTCCAGGATTTCGCGAGCGCGGAGGCCTTCCTCGAGAATTACCAGTCAGGTGGCGAGGGTTGTTTGCTGGTCGATGCCTATTTGCCCGGGATGACCGGTGTAGCCCTACTCGATGACATGCGCGCCCGGGGCGATCGGCTACCCGCGATCCTTATCACGGGCAGCAGCGATGTCGGCCTCGCTGTCGAGGCGATGCGAACCGGCGCATGCGATTTCATTGAAAAGCCAGTCGGACGTGCCGAACTTCTGGCCAGCATCGCGCGTGCGATCGACCAGTCCCACGGCATCCGAATCAGCGACGCCGTACACGAGGAAGCGGCTTCGCATGTCGCCGATCTGACGATTCGACAGCGTGAGGTGATGGCCATGGTCCTTGCAGGCCACCCGAGTAAAAATATCGCTGCAGACCTTGGGATCAGCCAACGCACCGTGGAAAATCACCGTGCCGCAATCATGCACAAGATGGGCGCAAAGTCGCTCCCCGAGCTTGCTCGCACGGCGCAGGCGGCGATTCATCCAAGGCACGCCCAGGATGCGCCTGCTGGGCATGCGGTGACCGGCCCCTCCCCATCGGAAGCGTTGATCGATGAATGACCAACCCAGCATGGCATCGCTGCACCAGTAGTTTCATTGACGGCGACGTCATGAGTAAGTTCCGACGCTTTGGCGAACGCGGCGATCCAGACAACGCTTCGGAGCCGTCGCCATCGTAGCCGGACACGATCGCGACAATGAGCTTGCGTGCTGGTACCGGGTCTAGGACTGCAGAAACACAGTTACGATGTCGGGCCACCCCCGAGGCTTGCAGGCTTCATGTCGTCACCTCCACGGCCGCGCTGGTCCGATCGCTGGCCACTGCCAAACACGTCTTCACGGCGAGATCCTCCACCTGACCAACCAAGGGATCAATGAAGTCTTGCGACAGTCCCTCGATCATTTCTCCGAAATGGATATCCTCAAAGGACTTCATATCGAACGCATGAAGAAGGTATCGTCCGAATACGTTGTTTAGAGAATTTATCTGGTCCTGTTGGTTGAGCCAGGTCTTGCTCGTGCCCGAACTGGTTATGCTGACGAGCCGCTGTTGCTTCATCAACGTGACCGCGCCTCCGTGTTGTACCTGGTCAGCTGTGACGCCCGCGCCCAAGACGCGATCGATGTAGCCCTTCATCATCGCCGGCGGCATCCCGAACCAGATCGGGTAGACGAGCACGAAAACGTCGCTTCCCCTTATCGCATCGTGTTCACGTTGCACGTCCGCCGAGATGGTGGTGCCATCAATGCGCGGACGTTCCTCGTCACGGAGCAATGGATCAAAGCCCATGGCGTATAGGTCGCGCACGATGGCTTCCTGGCCCGACCGGCGAACGGCCTCGCAATAAGTGTCGGCGACCAAGCCGTTGAAGCTATGAGGATTGGGATGCGCGAGCACGACAACGTGACGCGGCGGGTAAAGACTTGGCTGGATATGCATCAACGCTCTCGCTTTTAAGAAATCTGCGTTTCAAGAGCATCCGGCAGCAGGGCGAGGGCCGCCGCTACGATCTCACCATTGGACGAATGCGCGATATCGATCCGACCCGTCGCGACGATGCGCCGCGCTGTGTCCGGGTGTTGACGCTTCAGATAATCGATAAGATATTCACCAGCGCTGCTTCTACCCTTGCCGTCACTGAGCACCACGATCCGGGTCGCCGCCTTGAGTCCGTTGCCAATGCGCTCGTAATACTTGGCGTCCTCCGATGAATGCCCCCCATCATGATCGTCGTTCCCTTGCCGATGCTCCAGTCGCCGCCGGGAGCCGTCGGAATCATCGGGGACGATAATAACCGGCGGCATCGGATCGCCATGCTCACCAGAAACGTGAAAGAGCCTCGCCTGATGGTGATCGACCAGAGCAACCCATGTGCGCACTTCCTCGTCGAACGGGCCAGACAGTTCTGACTGGGTGCTATCGTTAGACGACATGCCGACCGATACGAGAAAGCTCCTCAAGTCCCGGACCTGCCCGCTTTCCAGGTCTTTGCCCTTGGGGCGATCCAGAACGATCTCTCGTTCGCCGATCTTCACGTCAAAGACGCCATTGTGCCGCTCGGTGACGGTACCGACGTGATTGAGCAGCGAGAGGACGTCATGCCATTCCACATTGTGCGAGGCAGGACGTCTCATGAGGCTCTCAAGTGCCTTGCGGTGATGGCCGTTCAAATGCGCGATGCTCATCGTGTTACGCTCTCCATGATCGGCCATGCTGTGGAGCAAGCCGCAACTGCGGCGCAGGGGTGAAACTCTGCGCATAGTCTCGCCTGAATGGCGGAGCGGCTTGCAGCGCGGCAGCCTCGGAATCTACTCAGCGGGGTCGATGCGGCGAGGACCCGGTTTGGCCGCGGCGCAGCAAGCGGTCGCGGCCGGCTTTCGCGCCTGGAGCGGAGACGACATCATGCGAATTTGCGGATCAGCCACGCGTCGTCGCCGGTGCGCGCGACAGCACCGCATGGGTGTGCTGCGCGATCATCGCTTCCTCGTCGGTGGGATAGACCAGAACGTCCACTCCGCTGCGGGCAGTGCTGATCAGGGTTTCCCCTGCAGTATTCGCGCCGGCATCCAGCTCCACGCCCAGCCACGCGAGACGCTCGCAGACGGCCGCCCGGATTGCGGGCGCGCTTTCGCCGATGCCGGCCGTAAACACGAGGCCATCGATCCCGCCGAGCGCACTCGCCATGCCCCCTGCCTCGATCGCGATTCGATACGTGAACAGCGCGACGGCTTCGACCGCCCTGGCATCGTCGCTGGCGAGCAGCGCGCGCATGTCGCCGCTGGACTGCGAGACGCCGAGCAGGCCGGACTGGTGATAGAGCATGTCCTCGATCTCGGCGATGCTGCGCCCCTGACGCGCGAGGTAAAGGATCACTCCCGGGTCGATCGCCCCGCAGCGTGTCGCCATGATCAGGCCGTCGAGTGTACTGAACCCCATGGTCGTGGCGATGCTGACACCGTTCTTGAGCGCGCACAGGCTCGCGCCGGCGCCAAGGTGTGCCACGATGACCCGGCTACGCGCCAGTTCGGGCGCCTTTCGTGCCAGCCGGCCGGCAATGTATTCGTACGACAAGCCATGAAACCCGTAGCGGCGTACGCCGGCCTCGGTGATGGCGCGCGGCAGCGCCAGTTGCGTGGCGACCGGCGGCATCGTGTGGTGGAACGCGGTGTCGAAGCAGGCGACCTGCGCCAGCGACGGGCGCGCGGCTGCAACAGCACGGATCGGCG
>CAJCHR010000319.1 GCA_903970225.1 Actinobacteria bacterium 21-64-8
CTGAAGGGATGAGGGGCGGCAACGCCGCCCCCCGCGTCAGCCTCAGAAGTCCGCGCCGACTCTGAGCCCGATCGTGCGCGGCGTGGTGGGAACGATGTAAGGCCGCTGGCCGCACGAGCCGCACTCGTCGAGACGCGCAAGCTGGCCGCGCTCGTCGAACACGTTCGACACGAACGCCTCGACCCTGAACTTGTCCCAGTGCGAGCCGAGCGCCAGGTTGACCGTGGCGAAGCCCGCAAGCCGGCCGAGCTGGTCGGCCGGGCTGATGATGGCACCGGTGAATGTCTCGTATGCCTTGTCGCGAATATCCGACGAGGCCGAGCTCTGATACGTCGCATTGATCTGGCCGTAGACGCTCGCCGCACCCACCGGCCTGGTATAGCGCGCCGTGCCGGCAAGCTTCCACTTGGGCGTGATCGGCAGGCGCGTACCCGTGGGAGAGGCGATCATGTTGGCCACGCCGTCGGCGCTGGGCTTGGTGCATGCAAACGAGGGATCGTCAAACACGCACAGGTTCTGCCGTGTCCTGGCGTCGGTGTAGGCGCCGTTCACGCTCAGGTTGAGCGGCCCGGCATTGACCGCCGCGTCGAGTTCCACACCGCGGATCCGCGCGTTCGGGCCGTTGTGGATCTCGGTGAAGCTGTTCGCACCCAGGAAGGCGTACTGGAAGTGGTTCCAGTCCTGCTGGTAGACCGCGCCATTGATGCGTACGAGGCCGCCCAGGAAGGTCGTCTTCCAGCCGATCTCATAATTCATCAGCGTATCGGGGGCATAAGCGGGTATGTCGTTGCGCCGGTTGATGCCGCCGGGCCGGAAGCCGCGCGACACCGTTCCGTAGAACAACAGGCCCGCTCCCGGCTTCCATGTCGCGTTGAACTTGTATGTCGCGCCGCTCCCGCTTGCCTTGACCGGGACGACTCCGTCGCCGGCAGCATAGACGCCGAGATTGGTGCAGGGCGCTCCCGCAACCGCCGCAGGAAGCAGAACGCGCGATGCGCTGTAGGTATTCGTGTCGCGGTTGTAGAGGCGGTCGCCGGCGGTGGTGAAGCACCCGGCGACGCCCGTGCGGTTCGAGCCTGCGGCGTTGGGCGGGCCTCCGCTGTCATAGTCGTTGAGCGGGCCCGGATCGCGGCCGAAGCCGAAGAACCCGATCAGCGTGTTGTCATACATATAGCCGCGAACGCCCGCGGTCAGAGTGACCGTGGGCACGATGTCCCAGCTGGCCTCGCCGAACATCGCATAGTCCCGGTCGACGCGGTGCTGCTGCGTCAGCCACAATGTGCCGGGCAGACCGTTGACCGACAGCGCCGGGTCGAGGCCGGCCACTTCATAGTCCTGATGGATCAGGTTGGACTGGCGCTGGTAGAACGCACCCGCAACGAGACGGACCGGGGCGGTGCTGGGCGAGGCGACGCGCAGTTCGTGGCTCATCTTCTTGAAGTGATCGGTGCCGATCACCTGCTGCTGCGCGCTGATGTTGTTGCCGGCCGCATTATGGAAATAGAAGTAGTAGCCAGCTTCGCCACCGACCGTCGAATAGAGCCGGTCGTAAGCCTCGGCGTAGTCGGTGTAATCGCTCGACTGGTAGTCCTTGCGGTCCATGTAGGCACCCGCATACGTCACGTCCCAGTTGGACAGCTTGCCCTCGATGGTCAACGCGCCCTGGATGAAATGATCCTCACGGTACTCGGGCAGGAAGTGCTGCACCTGCAGATCGCCGACGCTCGGATCGTATGCGAAGAAGCCTTTGCTCTTCGTCTCCTGTCCCATGATCTGCGGCGTGACCGTCCAGTTGTCGTCGAGTTCGATCTTGAGCGCGGCGCGGCCGCCGTAGATCTCGGCCGTGTTGTAGTTCTTCTTCACATAGGCGGCATTGTTGACGGAGATGCCGTCTTTCACGCAGTTTCCGGACTCGTCGAAGTTAACGCCGCCGCAGAACGTGCGCGTGCCCGCGACGTTGTCGATATAGCCCGCGTCGCGCTCGTACCAGCCAACCACGCGCAGCGCCGCGCGGTCGGAGATCGGCACGTTGATCATGCCGTTGATCTGCCCGCCGACGCCGCCGTGATCGACGGTGTTGACCTCGCCGTCGACGCTGGCCTTCCAAGCGCCGATCTCGGGCTTGTTGGTGATGATGCGGATCGTGCCGGCTTCGGACGAGGCACCGTACAGCGTGCCCTGCGGGCCGGCGAGGCTTTCGATCCGGGCGATGTCATAAATGTGGACGTCGACGTTGCCGCCGATCGTGGTGACCGGCTGCTCGTCGAGATAGACGCCGACCGCGGGCAGCGGCCCGGAGTGGTTGCCATCGCCGCCCGCCGCGACACCGCGCATGTAGATGACCTCGTTGCCCGGGTTGCCGCCCGCACCCGCACCGGGCTGGAACGTCACCGAAGGAAGCTGGGCGACGTAATCCTTGAACGAGCTGATGTTGAGGTCTTTGAGCTTCTGTTCACCCAGCGCGGTGATGCTGATCGGCACGCTCTGCAGGCTCTCGCTGCGCTTCTGCGCGGTGACGATGATGTCGCCGTATCCGCTGGTGTCAGGCGCGGCCTGTGCCTGCTCCTGGGGCGGCTCCGCAGGCGAGGCCTGATCCTGCGCCATCGCCGATACCGCCGCGAGCGAGGTGGTTGCGAGCAGGGCGGTGGCAAGGGAGTGACGAAAAGCAGCGCGCATCTAAACCCTCATATGCTTATGAGCGCGAGGATTGTTGCACTGCACCCAAGCGTCAAGCCGGGCGCTCCGGCCATGTTACACTTTGCGGTCGACCAGTGGCGGAATTGTCACGAACTTGTCGTGCTTCATCCCGCGCGCAGTTCTTCCGCCAACATGCGGAATTCCACCGCGCGTGGACTGTTCTTGCGCCAGATCAGCGCAATCTCGCGGTTGGCGTGATCGGATTTGAGTGGCCGCGCGGTGACGTTGGTGCCGTTCAGGATCCCCGCGTCGAGCGCCATCTCGGGCAGCATTGTCAGGCCCAGGCCATTGTCGACCATCTGCACCAGCGTGTGCAGCGAAGTGCCGATCATCATCGAACTCGCACGCAGTTCCGGGCGGTTGCATGCGGCGAGCGCGTGATCCTTGAAGCAGTGCCCGTCCTCTAGCAGCAGCAGCCGGTTCTCGTCGATCAGCGAGGGGAGCACTTCCTCGGGCAGGTTGCCGGGCTGGTCGTGAGGAAAGGCGACGAACAATGCGTCGAGCTCGATCGTCTCCTTCTCGACCTCGCCGGTGGTGTAGGGCAGCGCGAGCAGCACGCAGTCGGCGCGGCCGTGATGGAGCGATTCCAGCGCCGCCGCGCTCGGCTCCTCGCGCAGAAACAGCTTGAGCGCGGGGCGTTCGCGCCTGAGGCGCGGAAGCATGCGCGGCAGGAGAAAGGGCGCGATCGTGGGGATCACGCTCATCCGGATTTCTCCCGAAAGCGGCTTTCCGGCGGACTGAACGAGGTCCGACAGTTCCTCGGTCTCGCGCAGGATGCGGTGCGCCTTGGCGACCACCTCATTGCCGAGCGACGTGAACCGAACCGCGCGCTTGGTCCGCTCGACCAGCACCACGCCGAGCAGTTGTTCGAGATCGCGCAGACCGGCCGACAGCGTCGATTGCGAGACCGACGACGCATCGGCGGCGCGGCCGAAGTGACCGTGCTCGTGAAGCGAAACGAGGTATTGCAGTTGCTTGATGGTGGGAAAGTAGACGGTCACCCCATTCCTCCCCGGCACGGGGGGGGGGACCGCTCGCGAAGTGAGGGGTGGAGGGGCACGCGCGGGGTCATTGGAGCTCGAAAGGGCGCGGGGAGGCGGCTCTGTCTCGGTAAGACCGGGTGAGCCCGCGCGTGCCTCTCCACCACCCTGCGGGTGGTCCCCCTCCCCCGGCGGGGGAGGAACGTGTGTGGCTCGCTCACTCCGTCGTAACCTCGTCCGCAACAGCGACATCATCGACATGCGTCATCTTGAGCCGTCCGCCCTCGACCGCAAAGGCCAGCTTGCCCTCGACCAGTTCGAGCGCGTCGCGGCCGAACGCGTCGTAGCGCCAGCCCTCGATCATCGGCAGGCCCTTGCGCACGCCGGCGGCAAGCATCTCCAACTCCTCGCTGCGCGCGAGCAGCCGGGCGGAGACGTCGATCTCGCGCGCACGGATCTTGAGCAGCAGCTTCAGCAGGTCGGCGACCAGCGAGCCCTCCTTGCCCAGCGGTGCGCCGCGCGGGGTGCGCGAGGGCAACTCGTCATCGGGCAGGGGCTTGGCGCGGTCGAGTGTCTGCATCAGCCGCCGGCCGATCTCGTTCTCACGCCAGCCCGATGAGAGTCCGCGGATCTTGCCCAGATCGGCCTGCGTCTTGGGCGGATGGTTGGCGATGTCGGCGACGGTCTCGTCACGCGCGATACGGCCGCGAGGGATGTTCTTGTCCTGCGCCTCACGCTCGCGCCATTCGGCCAGCGCCTTGAGACGCCCGAGCATCGCCGGGTTGCGGCCCGGCGCCTTGATCCGATGCCACGCGAGTTCGGGGTCGTTGCGGTAGTTCTCGGGATCGGCGAGCTTTTCCATCTCCTGGTCGATCCACGCGCCGCGCCCGGTCTTGCGCAGGCGCGCCAGCAGCTTGGGGAAGATCCGAGAGAGGTGCGTGACGTCGCCGATCGCATATTCGATCTGCCGCTCGCTCAAGGGCCGGTGCGACCAGTCGGTGAACCGCGCACCCTTGTCGACGACGATCCCGAGCCAGCTTTCGACCAGGTTCTGGTAGCCGATCTGCTCGGACTGGCTGACAGCCATCATCGCGATCTGGGTGTCGAAGATCGGATGCGGGGTGCGGCCGGTGAAGTTGTAGATGATCTCCACGTCCTGCCCGCCCGCGTGGAAGACCTTGAGCACGTCCTCGTTGTCGGTGAGCAGATCGAACAGCGGCTTCATGTCGAGGCCGGGCGCCAGCGGATCGATCGCGGCGGCTTCCTTGGTGTCCGCGATCTGCAGCAGGCAGAGCTCGGGCCAATACGTGTTCTCTCGCATGAACTCGGTATCGACGGCGACGTAATCGGCCTTGGCGAGTCGCGCACAGAGTTCGGCGAGCGCGTCGGAAGTCGTGATCAAAGGATGGATGTGCATGTTTGTTCTTTTCGGTCGGGCCCCGCGAGAACCCCTGGCTTGCCATTGTCGCGCCCGTCGCCGCCCGGGTGCGCGAGAGGATTTGCCCGATAGCAGTGCCTAAGGAAAGCCTGCCGCCAACACAATCACCAGCACGATGGCCGAAATGGGACGCGTGCTTCCAGAACGCGCCGGTGCCACTTCAGGTTGCCCGCTGGCGGCTTTGCGCTAATAGCGCGCCCCATGCATATTTACCGCTCTCACACTTGCGGCGCGCTAGGCGCCGCGCATGTCGGCGAGGCCGTGCGCCTCTCTGGCTGGGTCCACCGCAAGCGCGATCATGGCGGCATCCTGTTCGTCGACCTGCGCGATCACTACGGGCTGACGCAGATCGTGGCCGATACCGACAGCCCGGCGTTCGCGGTGCTCGAAGGTCTGCGCGTCGAGAGCGTGGTCACCATCGATGGCACGGTGAAGGCGCGCAGCCCCGCCACGGTCAACCCGAACCTGCCGACCGGCGAGATCGAGATCTACGCCACGTCGGCGAACGTGCTGAGCCGCGCCGAAGAACTGCCGATGCCGGTGGCTGGCGAGCAGGAATACCCCGAGGAAATCCGTCTCAAGTACCGTTTCCTCGACCTGCGCCGCGAGACGCTGCACGCCAACATCGTCAAGCGCACGAAGATCATCGCGGACATGCGCCGGCGCATGGACGGGGCCGGATTCACCGAATATTCGACCCCGATCCTGACTGCGTCGAGCCCTGAGGGCGCGCGCGATTTCCTCGTGCCGAGCCGGATCCATCCGGGCAGGTTCTACGCGCTGCCGCAGGCCCCGCAGCAGTACAAGCAGCTGCTGATGGTCGCGGGCTTCGACCGCTATTTCCAGATCGCGCCGTGCTTTCGCGACGAGGACCCGCGCGCCGACCGTCTGCCCGGCGAGTTCTATCAGCTCGATCTCGAGATGAGCTTCGTCACCCAAGAAGAAGTCTGGGAGACGATGGAGCCGGTCATCGGCGGCGTGTTCGAGGCGTTCGCCGAGGGCAAGTCGGTGACCCCGATCGGCAGCTTCCCGCGCATCGCGCATGCCGAGGCGATGCTGAAGTACGGCTCGGACAAGCCGGACTTGCGCAACCCGCTGATCATCAGCGACGTGGGCGAGCATTTTCGCAGCTCCGGCTTCGGCCTGTTCGAGAAAATCGTGGGTTCGGGCGGCACCGTGCGCGCGATCCCGGCGCCCAACACCGCCGAGAAGAGCCGCAAGTTCTTCGACGAGATGAACGACTGGGCGCGCGCCGAAGGCCACGCCGGCCTCGGCTACGTCACCCGCAAGGGCGGCGAGTTCGGCGGGCCGATCGCCAAGAACCACGGCACCGAGGGCATGGAGACGCTTTATGCGCAGCTCGGCCTCGGGCCCGACGACGGCCTGTTCTTCGCCGCGGGCAAGCCCGAGCAGGCAGCCAAGCTTGCCGGTCTCGCCCGCACCCGCGTCGCCGACAGTCTCGGCCTGATCGAACAGGGCGCGTTCAAGCTCGCCTGGATCGTCGACTTCCCGTTCTACGAATGGGACGAGGACACCAAGTCGGTCGAGTTCGCGCACAACCCGTTCTCGATGCCGCAAGGCGGGATCGAGGCGCTCGAGACGCAGGACCCGCTGACGCTCAAGGCCTACCAGTACGATCTGGTCTGCAACGGCTTCGAGATCGCCAGCGGATCGATCCGGAACCAAAGCCCCGAGCTGATGGTCAAGGCGTTCGAGAAGGTCGGCCTGTCGCAGGCCGACGTCGAGGAGCGCTTCGGCGGGCTATACCGCGCGTTTCAGTACGGCGCCCCGCCGCACGGCGGCATGGCGGCGGGGATCGACCGCGTGGTCATGCTGCTGTGCGGCGCGCAGAACCTGCGCGAGATCAGCCTGTTCCCGATGAACCAGCGCGCCGAAGACCTGCTCATGGGCGCGCCGAGCCCTGCCGAGCACAAGCAGCTGCGCGAACTGAACTTGCGCGTGGTGGAGCCGCAGAAGGGCTGATCCAAAGCGGATGTTTCCCTTCCTTGTGGGTGGCTGTGAGACTGTGATACACAGTCGACATGAAGAACGTTACCATCAGTGTCGATGACGAGACATACCGCGCGGCCCGCATTCATGCGGCTGAGCGGGGCACCTCGATCTCGGCATTGGTGAAGGCATACCTCAATGGCCTAGCTGCGAACGCCGCGGTTTCTGGGGCGGCTCAGCAGGTATCGGGAGTTCGGGAAATGCAGTCGACGTTTGCGCACCCCCCCGCCGTCAGCGGGCCGCCCTGGCTGGTCGCGGGCAAATGGGTCTGGACGCAGGGTGGCAAGTCCCGCCAGCCCGGCGCCTTGCGGGGCGTGGGCGCGGCGCCGGGTGATGCGGATGACTCGTGGCCCGCGGATATCCTCGCCAGCTTCGACGCGTGGGATGAAGGCAACTTCGACGCGGTTCCCTGAGGACACCTGCGTGAAGCTGCTGCTCGATACCCACGTGCTGCTGTGGTGGCTGCGCGACGATCGCCGGCTCGGCCCCGCCGCGCGGACGCTGATCGCCGCGACGAATAACGAGGTGCTCGTCAGCGTCGCCTCGTTCTGGGAAATCGCGATAAAGGCGCGCATCGGCAAGCTTGCCGATGCGGCATCGGACGTGGCGCGGGAGGCACGGGCGTCAAACTTTCACATCCTCGGCATCGAGGATCATCACATCGCCCGGCTGGAAGGCCTGACGTTCACTGCCGATCACAACGATCCTTTCGATCACCTGATCCTGGCGCAGGCGATCGCAGAAGAGGCGACGTTGATTACCGGTGACCGGAAGATGAAGCTTTACGACGTCGCCCGCCTGCCGCCGCGCTGACTTACATCTCCATCGGCGGCGGTGCGGGCGATCCGGCGGCTTTTCGAGCCGGCTTGATCAGCAGCACCAGCGGCGCGACGATCATCGCGGCGATGGTCAGCACCCAGAACGCGTTGGCATAAGACACCATCAGGGCCTGGCGGCCAATCTCTGCCTCCATCCCCGCGACCGACTGCGGCACCGCAAAATCGAATCCCCACATCCGCTGCAGCACGGGATTGTCCGGCCGCACAGCTTCGGTCAGCCGCGATTGCACGACCGCGCTGCTGCGCGTCGTCACCGTCTGCAGCACAGCGATCCACACCGATCCCGAAAGCCCGCGGATCAGTGAGTTGAGCGCGGCGCCCTCGTTCCTGAGCTTCGGGTTGATCGTCGCGAACACCACGGTGGTGATCGGCACGAACAGCACCCCGCCGCCGAATCCCTGGACGAAGCCCGAGAACAGCGTCAGCCAGCTGTCCATCTGCAAGTTGACCTGCGACAGCAGCACTGTCGACCAGCCGCACAGCAAGAGGCCGATCACGATCATGATCCGGTCGTCCAGCTTGCCCGACAGGCGCCCGACCAGGAGCATCGCGATCATCGTCCCCACCCCGCGCGGTGCGGTGACCAGACCGATCAGTTCGACCGGGTAGCCCATCAGTTCCGAGAGCAGCGGCGGCAGCAGCGCAAGCACGCCGTACATCAGCCCGCCGAGAAAGAAGCCCAGGATCGAACCCACGAAGAAGTTGCGGTCGCGGAACAGCCCCAGGTTGATGAACGGCCGCTCGCCGGTCAGCGAATGGGTCAGGAACAGATAGAACGCGGTGAGGCAGATGGCCGCCTCGATGCAGATCTCGGTCGAGTTGAACCAGTCCTGCAATTGCCCGCGGTCGAGCACCAACTGGAACATCCCGATCGCGATCGCGAGACTGCCGAAGCCGAGAAAATCGAACCGCCGCGAGGACTTGCTGGTCGGTTCGGGCATGGAAGCGAGCAGCCCTAGCGCGGCAAAGATGCCGAACGGCACGTTGATGAAGAACACCCAGCGCCAGTTGAAGTTTTCGGTCAGCCAGCCGCCGAGCAGCGGGCCTACCACGGGGCCGACGACCGCGCCGAAACCCCACAGCGCCATCGCCGAGCCGTGTTTCTCGGGCGGGTTGATGTCGAGCAGGATCGCCTGGCTCATCGGCAGCAACGCCGCGCCGAGCGCGCCCTGGAGCAGGCGGAAGGCGATCAACTGGTCGAGGCTGGCGGCAAGGCCGCACAGCACCGAGGCGGCAGTGAAGCCGCTGACCGAGACGACCATCACCCATTTGCGACCGAACCGGTCCGCGAGCCAGCCCGAGAGCGGGGTGAAGATCGCCGACATGATGATGTAGCTGGTCAGCACCCAGCTGATCTGCTCGCGCGAGGCCATCGTGCTGGCCTGCATGTGCGGCAGCGCGACATTGGCGATCGTGGCGTCGAGCTGCGTCATGAACGCGGCCGAAAGCCCGAACAGTGTGATCAGCCGGCGAGTGGCGGGTGGCGGGTAGTGGTTGTCCATGCCAAAGCTTGGGCCGGGATCGGCCGATCCCGGCCCAA
>CAJCHR010000320.1 GCA_903970225.1 Actinobacteria bacterium 21-64-8
GGCGGCGGCAAACAAATCGGGGCGCTGGTTCGTCACCGCGCCCACCAGCAACCCGCCGTTGGAGCCACCCTGGATCGCCAGGCCGTTCTTGGGCGTGATGCCCTGCGCGATCAGATATTCGCCTGCCGCGATGAAATCATCGAACGTATTCTGCTTGTTGTGAAGCCGGCCCGCGTCATGCCACGCACGGCCGTACTCACCGCCGCCGCGCAGATTTGCCATCGCGAAGGCGCCGCCCGCTTCGAGCCACGCCATGCGCGTCGCGGCGAAGCCCGGGGTCAGCGAGATGTCGAAGCCGCCATAACCATAGAGCAACGTCGGCACCGGACGCTTAGCCTTCGCAATCGCCTTGCTGCGCACGAGGAACATCGGGATCTGCGTCCCGTCCTTGGAGGCGTAGAAGCGCTGCTCGACCACATAGTCGTCGGGGTCGAAGCTCATCGGCGGCGCCGCAAAGACGGTCGATCGTCCGGTCGCGATATCGAGCCGATAGATCGTCTGGGGACGGTTGAAGCTGGAGAACGAGTAGAACGTCTCGGGATCGCCGGGCTTGCCGTCGAAGCCGCCCGCGGTACCGATCCCGTTAAGCCCGATCGTGCGCGTGGGCTTGCCGTGCAGGTCCAGCACGAACGCCAGCGATGCCGCGTCCTTCAGATAGCTGAGCACCAGCTTGTCATCGATCAGTGTCGCATGCTGCAGCGTCTCGCCCGTTTCGGCGACGACCGACTGCCATCCGGCGTGCGACGCGGAGAGGTCGATGCTGACGACACGGTAGCGCGGCGCATCCTTGTTGGTCACGAACCACAGCCGCGACCCGATGCTGTCGACCAGCTTCCAGTCGTGATCGAACCCATCGACCACGATCTGCGTCTGCCATCCTTGCGCCTTGCGGTGCGCAAGATCGATCAGGTGGATTGCATGGCGCGCGTCGGTACCGCTCGCGCTGCTGATAATCGCATAGCGCCCGTCCGAGGTGACTTGCGCGGTGTGCAGGTACTCGGGATGGTCCGGCGTCGCATAGACCAGCGTGTCGGCCGACTGCGGCGTACCGATGCGGTGAAACCAGACGCTCTGATCGTAATTGCGCGCCTGGAAGTCCTGGCCCGCTTCCGGCTCGGGAAAGCGCGAATAGAGGAAACCCTCGTCACCGACCCACGCGACCCCGGTGAATTTCGCCCAGCGCAATTCATCGGTCAGCACTTTGCCCGTCGCGACATCGAGCACGTGAATCATGCGCCAGTCGGTCCCGCCGTCCTGGACGGTGTAGGCGAGATGCTCCCCCTTGGGGGAAGGCTGCCACGCGTCGAGCGCGGTCGCGCCGTCCGCGGCCCAGGCATTAGGGTCGATCAGCAGCCGCGGTGTGCCGCGCAGGCCCTCGCGCATGAACAGCTGCGCCTGGTTCTGCAGACCGGTGTTGCGGGTATAGAAGTAACGCCGACCCGCTTTCACCGGGAGGCCGAAGCGTGGCTGATCGAGCAGTTCGCGGATATGCTCGCGGAACCAGTCGCGTTGCGGCAGGGTCGCCAAAGTGCGCTCGGTGACTGCGTTCTCCGCCTCGACCCATCTGGCGACTTCGGGGTCACTCCGCACATCGTTTTCAAGCCACCGGTATGGATCTGCGATCGGCTCGCCGAACTGCGTTTCGACGACATCGTCGCGGCGGGTCTGAGGGTACGTCGGTGTGATCATCTGCCCGGCGTGGGCACTCGCCGCGAGCAATGCAAGAAGCCATGCGCCGGCAAGAATGCGCATACACCAGGGCATAGGCCTCTCCCAAAGCAGCAAAGGCGGGCTACGACCGTTTGGTCGCGCCCGCCTCTCTGAATGCCGATCGAATGGGGACCGGCGTTATTTCACCGATGCGTTCAAGCCGCGTCGGCGTAATCTTCTTCGGTCAGCACCGGACCCGAGTCCTGGCCCTTGGCCGAGGTGTCGCGATCGACCAGCTCGATGACGGCGATCGGCGCTGCGTCCGAAGCGCGGAAACCAGCCTTGACGATACGGGTGTAACCACCCGAACGCCCCGCGTAGCGCGAAGCCAGCTCTTCGAACAGCTTGGCCAGCTGCGTCTCGTCGCCCAACCGCGCATGCGCCAGGCGGCGGTTCGAGAGACCGCCCTTCTTGGCGAGCGTGATCAGCTTCTCGAGGTACGGCCGCAGCTCGCGTGCCTTGGAGGTCGTGGTGGTGATCTGCTCGTGCTTGATCAGCGACACCGACAGGTTGCGCAGCAGCGCAAGACGGTGCGACGAGGTGCGCTGAAGCTTACGGCCGCCGTGTTTGTGACGCATTTTCTTTTCCGTTCGTTAAGGGCCCGTATCAGGTAGCCCAGACCAGGCGGCGCTTGGAGGCGGCCGCCAACACCCATCGCGGCCCCGGACCGAAGTCCGAGGCCGCGTATTCCTTAACCCAGCAGCTCTTGCTCGAGCTTCTTGGCCATTTCCTCGATGTTCTCGGGCGGCCATCCGGGGATGTCCATGCCGAGACGCAGGCCCATCGACGAGAGCACTTCCTTGATCTCGTTGAGCGACTTGCGGCCGAAGTTCGGCGTGCGCAGCATCTCGGCTTCGGTCTTCTGAACCAGATCGCCGATGTAGATGATGTTGTCGTTCTTGAGGCAGTTGGCCGAACGCACCGACAGCTCGAGCTCGTCGACCTTCTTGAGCAGGTAACGGTTGAGCTGGTTGGCGTCGCTTTCGTCGGGGATCACGTTGGTAATGCCGCCGATCATCTGCGGCGCACCGACCGGGGCGATGTCCTCGAAGTGGACGAATAGCGCGAGCTGGTCCTGCAGGATGCGCGCGGCGTAAGCCACGGCGTCCTCGGGGCTGACCGTACCGTCGGTCTCGACCGTCAGGTTCAGCTTGTCGAAGTCCAGCTCCTGACCGATGCGGGCGTTGTCGATCTTGTACGACACCTGGCGCACCGGCGAATACAGCGAGTCCACCGGGATCAGGCCGATCGGCGCATCGACCGGGCGGTTGGAAACGGCAGGGACGTAGCCCTTACCGGTGTCGACCGTCAGTTCCATGTTGAGCGTCGCGCCCTCATCGAGGTGACAGATCACGAGGTCCTTGTTGAACACCTCGATATCGCCGGTGACGACGATATCGCCGGCGGTCACTTCGGCCGGACCGGTCGCGGAAAGCTGGAGCCGCTTGGGACCCTCGCCCTGCATGCGCAGCGCGATCTGCTTCACGTTGAGCACGATGTCGGTCACGTCTTCACGCACGCCGGCAAGGCTCGAGAATTCGTGTAGAACGTTCTCGATCTTGATCGAGGTCACCGCGGCACCCTGCAGCGACGAAAGCAGCACGCGGCGCAGAGCGTTGCCGAGCGTCAGTCCAAAGCCGCGCTCGAGCGGCTCGGCGACGAAAGTCGCACGGCGCTTCGAGTCAGCGCCGGGCTTGACCTCGAGGCTGTTGGGCTTCTTCAGTTCCTGCCAATTGGAAATATTGACCGTCATGGGATTCCCCTGGGAATTGTTCTTGCGGCAACGGCCGCGGACCCTGGCGAGAGTCGCGGCCGATCCGAAATGCGCCGGGCACCAAGGCGATGCCCGCAAGCGGTATTCAGGTCAGTCGCGGCAGGTCAGACGCGGCGGCGCTTGGAGGGCCGGACGCCGTTGTGCGGGATCGGCGTCACATCACGGATCGATGTGATGGTGAAGCCCACCGCCTGCAAGGCACGAAGCGCGCTCTCGCGACCCGAACCCGGTCCCTTGACCTCGACCTCGAGGGTACGGACGCCGTGTTCGGCGGCCTTCTTGCCGGCGTCGTCAGCGGCAACCTGCGCCGCATAAGGGGTCGACTTCCGGCTACCCTTGAAGCCCATCATGCCGGCCGAGGACCAGCTGATCGCATTGCCCTGGGCGTCGGTGATGGTGACCATCGTGTTGTTGAAGCTGGCATTCACGTGAGCGATGCCGCTGCTGATATTCTTGCGCTCCCGCTTTTTGATGCGCTGGGGTTCGCGTGCCATGTCGAGTATCCTAGATTCTGGATCGGAAGGGAAAGCCGTGAAAGCCTTGAAGGCCGCGACTTACTTCTTCTTGCCGGCGATCGGCTTGGCCTTGCCCTTGCGGGTGCGGGCGTTTGTGTGCGTGCGCTGGCCACGGACCGGAAGGCCCTTGCGATGGCGCAGGCCGCGATAGCAGGCGAGGTCCATCAAACGCTTGATGTTCATCGACGTCTCACGGCGAAGATCGCCCTCGACGGTGTAGCCTGCGTCGATCGTCTCGCGGATCTGGAGGACTTCCTGGTCGGAAAGATCCTGCACACGGCGGCTCTGATCGATGCCCAGCTTCTGGGTGATCTGCTTGGCCGCCGTCGGGCCGATTCCATGAATGTAGGTCAAGGCGATGATCACGCGCTTGTTGGTGGGGATATTCACCCCGGCAATACGAGCCAAATGTATTCTCCTGCTCCACAGGGACGTTAGTTTTCCGGCATGGCCGAAACGGTCCCTATCTCATCGCGATCTGCACGTGACAGAAAACGGCCAGCCCAAACGCCAAAAGCGCAAACGGCAAAAGCCCGGTTAGCGACCGCCAAGCGATACGCCTTCCGAACAACCCGGTCCTGTCGAGTGAAGGGCGCGATTAGGCCGATTCGTTACAGCTGTCAACGCCCGCGAAGCAGGTCAGCCTACGAACTAGCCGACGAGCCGTTGCAAAGCGCCGCGCCCGTTCCACCACCTTTGTATCGCAGCGCGAGCGTTCCGTCAAAGCGCAAGCAAACGGACTATCGCCCGATAATCTCACTCTTGGACGTATCGCGGTCGGCCGGATTCGGCGTCGGCTCGGCCGAGGCCGGCTTGGCTCCGAGCTTGACGGCGAGGCGCTGAAGCTGCTCGCCGAGCACCTGATCGACCGAGGTCGACATCGCATCGAACGGAGCACGGCTGAAACCACCGACGCTATATTCCCAGAGGATCTGGGTGCCGCCGCCCTCCGCGGGTTTCAACTGAATCGTCAGCGTACCCGTCAGTGCATCGGCCTGCATCGGTCCGAGCGCGCCGCTCAGCCGCAAGGCGCGAGGCTTTTCGACGTAGATCACCCGCATGTGCTCAACCCCGCCGCGCAGTGGGGCGCCGGCTTCCGTGCCAGGCAAGCTCTCGCAGAAACAGCCGCCGGGCTTCGGATCGAGCGTGAAGTTCGCGGCATCGCCCGAAAAGCTGTGCTGCGCGTCCCACCAATCGGCAGGTGTCACCAATTCGTCCCAGACCTTGTCCGGTTCGGCCGGAACCGTGGCGGCAAGGTGCACGATAAAGCCCCTCTCATTGACGAGGCTCACTCGCGCTTCGGCAGGACACACGGCAAGTCCGAACCCCAGCGCCAGGCATACTGCCGGCAGACCAAGTGTCCGAACAAGCACGGCGAGGCGGATCATTGGCCCAAAATCGCCTCGATCGATGCGGTCACCACATCCATTTCGGCCATGCCATCGACCCGGCTGACGATGCCGCGCGCCTCGTAGATCGGCAGGACCGGCGCGGTCTTCGCGCGGTACTCGGCCATGCGCGTGCGCACGGTCTCTTCGTTGTCGTCGGGACGCCGCTTGAATTCGGTGCTGCCGCATCGATCGCATACACCCGGCTCGCGCGGCTGCTCGAACCTGTCGTGATAGCCTTTGCCGCAGCTCGCGCAGGTGTAACGGCCCGTGATCCGTTCGACGAGCGCATCCTCATCGACCTCCAGCTCGATCACATGGTCGAGCTTTCGGCCGCGCTGAGTCAGGATATCATCGAGCGACGCGGCCTGAGCCGCGGTGCGGGGATAGCCATCGAAGATCGCACCGGTCTCCGGCGTGGCATCAAGCTCTTCGCCGATAAGCGCGGAAACGATCGCGTCCGAAACGAGTTCGCCCCGATCCATCACCGCCTTAGCCTCGATCCCCACCGGCGTTCCCGCCTTGACCGCTGCGCGCAGCATGTCACCGGTCGAGAGCTGACGCAGATGATGCAGATCGACGAGCCGCTGGGCCTGCGTACCCTTGCCAGCCCCCGGGGGCCCCAGCAGGATGATATTCACTCGGACGGTCCCCTCATCGACGCACTATATTTCCACCCCTGTCGAGAGGCTGGCACGCCTTTCGTCAAGTGATTCTCAGCGCATCCGACCTTTAAGCTTAGCCTTCTTGATCAGGTCGCCATACTGGTGAGCCAGCAGGTGCGACTGGATCTGGGTGATCGTGTCGACGGTCACATTGACCACGATCAGCAGGCTGGTGCCACCCATGAACATCAGCTTCATGCCCGTCTGGGCGATCCAGTACTCGGGGATCACGCAGACCAGCGTCAGGTAGATCGCGCCGATCACCGTGATACGCGTGAGCACGTAATCGAGATACGTCGCGGTGTTCTTGCCCGGACGGATACCGGGGATGAACCCGCCGTTCTTCTTGAGATTGTCCGCGGTTTCCTCAGGGTTGAACACGACCGCGGTGTAGAAGAACGAGAAGAAGATGATGCCTGAGGCATATAGCAGCATATAGAGCGGCTTGCCGTGCGCGAGGTACTGGTTGAGCGCCACCACGATCTGACCGATTGTGCTGTCGGGCGAGAGCGACTTGCCGGCAAACTGCGTGATCGTCAGCGGCAGCAGCAGCAAGGAACTTGCGAAGATCGGCGGAATCACACCGGCGGTGTTGAGCTTTAGCGGCAAGTGGCTGCGATCGGCCTGCATCATGCCGCGCTGGGTGGCGCGCTTGGGATACTGAATCAGCAGTCTTCGCTGCGCGCGCTCCATGAAGCAGATGCCGAGCACCATCGCCACGATCAGCAGAACCATCACCGCGACCGTAAAGCCGCTGGTCGAGCCAGAGCTGAACCCTTCGAACAGGTTCGCCACGAACGTCGGCATCTGCGCGACGATGCCGGCCATGATGATCAGCGAGGTGCCGTTGCCGATCCCGCGCGAGGTGATCTGCTCACCCAGCCACAGCAGGAACATCGTGCCGCCGATCAGGCTGACCACCGCGCCGATGCGAAACAGGTATCCGGGGAAGACCACCGCCTGCATGCCCGACGATGCGCCCATGGCCTCGAGCCCGCTCGCCAGGAACCAGCCCTGGATCGCGGTCAGGAGCACCGCGCCGTAGCGGGTGTACTGGTTCATCTTCTTACGCCCGGTCTCGCCCTCTTTCTTCAGCGCCGCGAGCGACGGATGAAGCGAGGCGGCCAGCTGCACCACGATCGAGGCGGTGATGTAAGGCATGATGCCGAGCGCGATCAGGCTCATCCGCTCGAGCCCGCCGCCCGAGAACGTGTTGAACAGATCGAGGATGCCGCCGCGCGTCTGCGAATAGAGGTTCTGCAGGATCAGCGGATTGACGCCGGGCAACGGCACGAAGCTCAGGAACCGGAACACCACCAGGGCGCCGATCGTGAACCAGATCCGGTTCTTGAGCTCGGTCGCCTTGCCGAAGTTGGCGAAGTTGATCGAACTGGCGATGTTATCGGCGCGTGAAGCCATGGAAATGCGTAAGCCTCATGTGGGGGGCCGGACTCGCCGGCTCGCCGCCCATATAGTGCGTCGAAGCGTGTGTCGAACCCCCCAAGCGACCATCCCCGCACCTGGGTGCGGGGATGGTGTCGGGATTTACCTCGCAGCCTTGGCTTCGCGATTGACTTCGCGGCGCGCCGTCTTCTTTTCGTGCTCGCTGGGCTGAACCTCGGGCACTTCGACGCTGCCGCCCGCGTTCTCGACCGCGGTGCGCGCACCGGCCGAAACGCCAGTGACCTGGAACGAGGCCTTCGCGGTGAACTCACCCTTGCCGAGCAGGCGGACGCCGTCGCTGCCGCCGCGCGCGAGGCCAGCGGCCTTGAGCACCGCGTGATCGATCACCGCCGAAGCGTCGATCTTGCCCGCGTCGATCGCCTTCTGGATCAGGCCGAGATTCACTTCGGCATAATCCTTGGCGAACTGCCGGTTGCTGAAGCCGCGCTTCGGGATGCGCATGTGGAGCGGCATCTGGCCGCCTTCGAACCCGGCGACCGAAACGCCCGAACGCGCCTTGGCGCCTTTCTGCCCGCGGCCAGCGGTCTTGCCCTTGCCCGAGCCGATGCCCCGGCCGACACGCATCCGGCCCTTGCGGGCGCCATCGTTGTCGGAGATTTCATTGAGTTTCATGGTCTGCACTCGCTTTCGCTTTGGTCGCGCTGATGGAAGCGCGCGCCCTTAAGCGAAAGCACTCTCTTTGTCACGCCCATTCGAGGCGACGCTTCGGGAGTGCGAGTGGTCGTCCTATGAGGTGCAGCTTCCCTGAAGCGCTCGAGCTCGCGGCGCGGCCGTGTTGTGGGAAACCATAGACAGACGGCACGCTTGTGGAAGCGCCCGGTTCACGGCTAGACTCAATACCATGAAAGCCAGCGATCTCGTCGCCGTAAAGTCCGAAACGGAACTAGGCAGAGAACCGGAGCCTATCGCGTTCAACGATTCCAAGATCGCTTTCGTCACGGAGCGCTGTCGCGGCAAGTCCGTGCTCGATCTCGGCTGCGTGATGCACGATCCCGACGCTCACCGTAGCCGGTATTGGCTTCATCGGGCGATCAAAGAGGTCGCCAAGACAGTGGTCGGCATGGACCTGTCCGCAGCGGGCATAGAGGAACTGAAAAACCGCGGGTACGACGTCGTTCTGGGCGATGCGGAGCACTTCGTATTCGATCGTCAATTCGACGTGATCGTCGCGGGCGACCTGATCGAGCACCTCAGCAACGTCGGCGGGTTCCTTGAATCTTGCCTCGATGCCCTGGCGCCGAACGGACGGATCATCATCCAGACCCCCAATCCGTGGTACTGGCGCAACGTCGCCAAGGCGGTGGCGCACGTCGAAGTCCCGAACAATCCTGAGCACACCTGCTGGTTCGATCCGCGCACACTTCGGCAATTGACCCAGCGCTTTGGTCTGACCCTAGGGGAAGTCCGGTTCCACTCACGGTATCCCCGGGACATCTACATGCCATTACCTCGCGGCCTCAAGCACACATCCTGGTCCACCGAACTGCTGCGCAGCGCGGCCACGTTCGCGTAGTGAGTCTCTCGAAGGTCGCAGTTTTCCATCCCGGTACGCAGCACAGCTGGCAGACCGCCCGCGCGCTTCAAGAACTCGATCGCCTGCAGTGGTTCGCGAGTTCACTGGTCTATAATCCGAACCAGTTTCCTTATTGGCTCGAACGCCTGCCTGGACCGGTCGGCCGCAAATTTCGCTACGAATTCGGTCGGCTCCAGGCGAGAGGGTTGGATGCTTCGCTCATTCGAAGCGCCGGCACTGCCGAATGGTTCGAGCGTATCGCCGCGCGGCTCGGCATGAATGGGCTCGCCCGTTCGCTCGACGCCTGGGGAAACCGCCGCTTCGGCGCTGTCCTCTCGAGCGAGGTCGCATCCGCAGCCCCGTTCGCGCTTTGGGGCTTTAATGGCAGTTCCCGCACGACGTTCGAGCTGGGTAAGCGTCACGGCAGATTATGCATCCTCGATCGAACACTCGGCCACGGACGCGAATTCAACCAGGTCATGAGCGGGTTGCGCGGAGAGTCGCCCGAATGGTTCCTCACCGCCGGTCCTCCCGTTTCCGAAGATGTGCTTGCGGATAACGAAGCCGAGTTCGCTTTGGCTGACAGGATCGTTGTCGGTAGCCAGACGGCCGCGGATACGATCCTGCGATCATCAGGCGTCGCGGAGCTAAGCGCCAAGCTTGCGGTACTGCCATACTGCTTCGACAGCGAATTATTTGCCGCTCAGCCAGCCCCGCAGCCGGCGGACCCAACCGAGCCCGTTCGCTTCCTGATGGTCGGCGAACTCGGCCCTCGAAAGGGCATCCACCTGTTGCTTGAAGCAATCTCGCGAATACCGCCGGACAAGGCCAGCCTCACGCTCGTTGGCCCGCTGGCCGTCCCGCCTCGGACGTTCGCGCAGTATGCTGGACGCGTCACACATGTCCCGCATGTTCCCCGATCGGAAATACCGGGGATCATGGCTGCACACCAGGTGCTCGTGTTCCCAAGCTACTTCGAGGGCTCGGCGCTATCCTTGCTCGAAGGTTTGGCCAGCGGGCTTGCGCTGATCCAGTCACGTCAGGCCGGCCAGGGTGTGACGCCAGCTTGCGGGCTGATGCTCGACGAACTCACCGTTGATGCCGTAGTCGACGCCATGTGGCTGCCGATCCGCGATCGCGCGCTCCTCTATAAGTGGCGTATTTCGGCACAGGCCGAGGCACAGAACTATACGTTCACGCGATATCGCGCCAACATCGAAGATCTGCTCCAGTCCGCCGGACTATAAAAAAAGCCCCGGTGCACGAGGCACCGGGACTTCCCTTGCGTTGCTTCCCGAAGTGAGACGCTTATTCGACTATCGCTACCATATGCGGCAACTTGGCGATAGCGCCGCGCACTTCCGCCGTGTCCTGGAGTTCGACGACACGGTGCATCTTGCCGAGGCCCAGACCGATCAGAGTCTTCTTCTGATGCGCCGGGCGACGGATCGGTGAACCGATCTGCTTGATCTTGATGGTTGCCATTGCGCTTACTCCGCGATTGCTTCGGCGGCGGCTTCCGCCTCGCCGGCAGTGGCGCCGCCACGACCCAGAAGATCGGCGACCTTCTTGCCGCGGCGCTGCGCGACCGACTTCGGCGAAGTCTGGTCGGTCAGCGCATCGAACGTGGCGCGGATCATGTTGTACGGGTTCGAGGTGCCGACCGACTTGGTCACCACGTCGGCGACGCCGAGGCTCTCGAACACGGCGCGCATCGGACCGCCGGCGATGATGCCGGTTCCCGCTGGCGCCGTACGCACATTGACCTTGCCGGCACCGAAGCGGCCCTTGCCGTCATGATGAAGCGTGCGGCCTTCCTTGAGCGGAACGCGCACCATCTTCTTCTTGGCGGAAGCGGTCGCCTTGGTGATCGCCTCAGGCACTTCGCGTGCCTTGCCGTGACCGAAGCCGACGCGGCCCTTGCCGTCACCCACCACGACCAGCGCTGCGAAGCCGAAGCGCTTGCCGCCCTTCACCGTCTTGGAGACGCGGTTGATGTGGACCAGCTTCTCGATCAGCTCTTCGCCGCCATCGTCGTCACCGCCG
>CAJCHR010000321.1 GCA_903970225.1 Actinobacteria bacterium 21-64-8
CCGGCCCGTGGACGCGATGCAGATGCGGGGCTAGGGGGCCAGCCATGTCCAACCGCCGCACCTTCGCCATCATCTCGCACCCCGACGCTGGCAAGACCACGCTGACCGAGAAGCTGCTGCTTCAGGGCGGCGCGATCCATCTTGCGGGCGAGGTCAAGGCGCGCGGCCAGGCGCGGCGGGCGCGATCCGACTGGATGAAGATCGAGCAGCAGCGCGGCATCTCGGTGACCAGTTCGGTGATGACCTTCGAGAAGGATGGCATCACCTTCAATCTGCTCGACACCCCGGGCCACGAGGACTTCTCCGAGGACACCTATCGGACGCTGACCGCCGTCGATTCGGCGGTGATGGTGATCGACGCCGCCAAGGGCATCGAGCCGCAGACCCGCAAGCTGTTCGAAGTGTGCAGGATGCGGTCGGTGCCGATCATCACCTTCATCAACAAGATCGACCGCGAGGCGCGCTCGCCGTTCGACACGATCGACGAGGTGGCCGATGCGCTGGCGCTCGATGTCGTGCCGATGGGCTGGCCGGTCGGGATGGGCGGGCAATTCGAGGGTCTGCTTGATTTCGGCAGCGAACAGATCCGGCGGCCCGATGGCGCCAGCCGCGAGTTCCTGGGCCGCTCGGACAGCGAGAGCCTGCCCGACGTTTACGCCGACGAGGTCGAACTGGCGCGCGGGGGGTATCCGGATTTCGATCTCGAAGCGTACCGCAACGGTGACCTGACCCCGGTCTACTTCGGCTCGGCGCTCAAGAACTTCGGCGTCGCGGAGCTGATCGATGCGATCGCGCGCTATGCCCCGCCGCCTCGCCCGCAGCCGAGCGATCAGGGCGTGATCGATCCAACGCGCCCCGAAGTCACCGGCTTCGTGTTCAAGGTCCAGGCCAACATGGATCCGCAGCACAGAGACCGGATAGCGTTCATGCGCCTCGTGTCGGGCACGTTCCGCCGGGGGATGAAGCTGACCCCCTCGGGCCTGGGCAAGCCTATCGCTGTGCATTCGCCGATCCTGTTCTTCGCTCAGGACCGCGAGATTGCCGATTCGGCCGAGGCCGGCGATATCATCGGCATTCCCAATCACGGAACCCTGCGCGTCGGCGATACGTTGTCCGAACGCAATGACGTCCGCTTCACCGGCCTGCCCAACTTTGCGCCTGAAATCCTGCGCCGCGTCGTGCTCAAGGATCCGACCAAGACCAAGCAGCTCAGGAAAGCGCTCGACGATCTGTCCGAGGAAGGCGTGATCCAGGTGTTCTATCCCGAAATCGGCGCGCAATGGATCGTGGGCGTGGTCGGCCAACTCCAGCTCGAAGTGCTGATCAGCCGGCTCGAAGCCGAATACAAGGTCGAGGCCGTGCTCGAACCCTCCCCGTTCGATACCGCGCGCTGGCTCAAGGGCAGCGAGAGCGACATCAGGGGCTTCGCCGAGATCAACCGTTCGAACCTTGCCCATGATCGCGACGGTGACCCCGTGTTCCTCGCCCGTTCGGCATGGGACGTGAGCTATCAGCAGGAGCGCAATCCCGAGCTGGCGTTCAGCGCCACCAAGGAGCGCTAGGCGCGGACGTGCGCATCAAGTTCGCCAGCTACAACATCCACAAGGCGGTTGGTCTCGATCGTCGTCGTGACCCCGAACGGATCCTTGCGGTCCTGCGCGAGATCGATGCCGACGTGGTGGCGCTGCAGGAAGTCGACCGGCGCTTCGGGCGGCGCGAAAGCGTGCTGCCGCTCGCCGCGATCGAGCATGGCCAATATCGCGCCGTGAGGCTGCAGATGCGCCCCGACAGCCTGGGCTGGCACGGCAACGCGCTCCTGGTTCGGCGCGGTCTGGATGTGGTGGAGGCCAGCGCGATCCCCCTGCCGACCCTGGAACCGCGCGGCGCGGTTCGCGCCGACATCGTGGTGGAAGGTCGCAGCATCCGTGTGGTCGGGATGCATCTCGACTTGTCCGGGCTGCGGCGTCGCCATCAAGTGCGCGGCGTGCTCGCCCATCTCGGGCGATGCGACCCGGCGCCGACGGTCATCATGGGTGACACCAACGAATGGGCACGGAGCGGCGGCTGCTTTCGCGAATTCGATGCACGCTGGTCGTTGCTGTGCCCCGGCCGCAGTTTTCCATCGCGCCGGCCGCTCGCCAACCTCGACCGGATCGTCGCCAGCCAGGACTGGCAGCTGGCGGAAACCAATGTGCACCACAGCGCGTTAGCTGCAGTCTCGTCAGATCATCTGCCCGTCTGGGCAAGCCTCATGCTGCCCGAAATTTAGGCAGTGCTTATGATTCGAGCGTTCTGGGCAACGTTTCGGTAATCTTTTTGCGGTAACTTGTGCCGATTTGGGCAGTACGCCGTCTTGGCACGCCCCTTGCTTATGACTCGCGGTCGGCGCTCAGCCGGCGCAAGCAGGGGATAGGCATGAAATTCATCATCGCCATCATCAAGCCGTTCAAGCTCGACGAGGTCCGTGAGGCCTTGGGAGCGATCGGCGTGGCTGGTATGACCGTCTCCGAAGTCAAAGGCTTCGGACGACAGAAGGGGCAGACCGAAATCTACCGCGGGGCGGAATATTCCACCAA
>CAJCHR010000322.1 GCA_903970225.1 Actinobacteria bacterium 21-64-8
CACTGCGCAGCGTGCAGTTCTGGATCGTCGTGTTCGCATACACCGCGTGCCTGGTGGTCAACACCACCACGCACAGCTTCGCCTACCAGCACCTGCTGGAAACCGGGCACTCGGCCAAGGTGGTGACCCAGCTCCTCAGCCTCAGCGCGCTGATCGCCGCCGCCGGCGCGACGTTCGCGGGGATCATGGGCGAGAAGCTGTCGTCGCGGGTGATGGTGCTGCTGGCGCTGGGCGGCATGGGGCTTTCGTCCGCGGCGCTCGCGATCGGCCAGGGCGAGGCGATCCTCACGCTGTTCGTGGTGGCGAGCGGCATCGGCCTCGCGTTCAACTTCGTGAGCACGGCGATGATGCTGCAGCAGTATTTCGGCCAGCGCGCGAGCCTCGAACTCTATTCGATCATGACCGCGGTCTCGACCTCCGCGGCGCTCGGGCCGGCGTTCGGCGGCGTGATCCGCGATCGCAGCGGAAGCTTCGCGGGGATATTCTACATCCTCGCCGCGGCCAACCTGCTGCTGTTCGTGGTGGTTGTCGCGATGCGCAAGCCCGTACGACGGGGGGCGGAAGAGGCGGGATATGTGGGCGCGCCGGTCCCGCCCGAGATCGGCGTGGCTATTGCGGGTGCGGAGAATTGAGGGAGCGGGGCTGCGGAAGAGAAGCGCGCCGACTGGCTCCGGCTGAGGATCGGTCCGGCAATCGAGCAAGCCTTGCGTCACCGGCGCTCGGGATGAGCTGACGATGGCCCGGTGGCGGCGTGAGGCGACCCGGCAACCGTTCAGATCCCTCCCGGTCCGTCGCCGCTGCGAAGGCAGGGCCATCCGATTGCGCATCACTGCACCGGCGCCGCGTTCGGAGAGCCGGGATGGACCCCTGCTTTCGCAGGGGCGACGGGTTTAGGACGTAATCCCTTTGTCAGAACCGTTCGTCCCGAGCGTAGTCGAGGGACTTCCGCCGAGCGAAGCCGAGGCGCTCCGGGCTGGCGATTCCCGGCTTCGCTCGAACGGGGTCCCTCGACTTCGCTCGGGACGAACGGGGTCGGATCGTCACTCAAAGGTGATCGCGCTTCTAGGGCAGGTTGCGCCCCAATTTCGGACATCAAGATTACCTGTCATTGTTCGAGTAGTCCCAAGGACTGAATGCCGGACGCCGATGTCGGAGGTTCGGGAAAGCGCGTATGCATCCGTGCAGGGGCTCGAAGGCGCACCCAACAAGCTACCAAACTAACTCGCCTTGTCGGTTCTCGCGGGGAGTCATCAGCTTGGGGCTGTTAAGATAGCGCAGGGCGTTCTCGGTGAAGGTACTAGGGCATCGATCATGAATCATGCAGACAAGGTCTTTGAACTGCTTCAGATTTGTTCGCGATGGATCGAGCACGAACAAATCCTGCCCGTCCCCGTTCTTGCGATATAGCACAATCATCGAGGGATTGGCGCGGGCGCTCGGGGTATTCGCCAAATCACTGTTCGGCTTCAGATCAACCGTGTCTATCTCGTCAAAACGCATTTCTAACATTGGTCCTGGTCGATCAAGGGGGGTGGCGTAAATGGCACGGTCGTCAGTCCCAACTTTATATTTAAAAATCGTTCTTATAGAAATAAATGCCGAGATGTTTACGAGAAATAATACAATAACAAGTGATGGTATAGATTGTATCAATCCAATAAATCCTATTTTATGAACAGCGTAAGCAATCAAACACAAGAACATTAAATTTGGCAAAATTATAGGGACGGCCAGAATGCCGAGCCGGTGCTTCAAATTAATACGTTCTTGCACTTGTTCTACTCCACCAGTGAATACGCCCAGCGTGGCTGCGTCGCACGCGACAGCTTGCGGCTGCGGCACTTCTCCATTAAGGAACTTGCGCGGCAGTACTACAAATTTTGGCAATTTCGTCGCCCGGCCCCTTAAGCCAAAACTTGCGGGCGGAAGATTCTTAGCAGGCAGAATGGTGGAGTTTACAAATCGACCCGACGGTCATGCCAATGGCAGCTTTCCACCATTTTCGGACATTCTTCTTTCGTCACCTCGGGCTTGACCCGGGTCCCGCTGATTTCGGTGCGAGGGGCGAAAAGTGGGACCCCGGGTCAAGCCCCGGGGTGACGGGGATGGAGGTAAGGTAATCCCCCACAGCCGCCATTTTCCTATACCGCGAAGATGTGACATCCTGACGCTCGCGCCTCGCACGACGCGGCGCTCTGCGCTCTTTGATACCGTCGATCTCCCCCGCGAACCCGCGCGCGCGAGCTTGCCATGCCTTCTATGGGCGATGATTGTGAAGTTTGAATTCCAACATCGTATGAAAACATGGGCTTACGGAATTTCCGGCCTCGCCTTTCCACGCACAAGATGCCGCCCGGCCAGTCGGCCGCAAACGGCACCCCGCGCATGCGTTTCATCAATCAACTCCGCGCGTCCCAGCGGAAATGCGCGGTCCGCGTGAGACCCGGCCGGCGGGGATTTGCCCGCAAACCCGCCGATCCGCATTTGAACCCTCGCACCCAAGTCGCTAACGCCCCCGCATGAACAAGCCTGCCGCCATCCGCCACGCCCTCTCCGTCACCCGCGAAGCCGATTTCGCGGCGTGGTACCAGGAGGTCATCGCCGAAGCCGAGATGGCCGAGGAATCGGGCGTGCGCGGGTGCATGGTGATCAAGCCGTGGGGCTACGGCATCTGGGAGCGCATCCAGACCCTGATGGATGCCCAGATCAAGGCGGCCGGCGTCGACAACTGCTATTTCCCGCTGTTCATCCCGCTCTCGTTCTTCGAAAAAGAAGCCAAGCACGTCGAGGGCTTCGCCAAGGAGATGGCGGTGGTCACGCATCACCGGCTGATCGGCGACGGCAAGGGCGGGCTGGTGCCCGATCCGGAGGCGAAGCTGGAGGAGCCGCTGGTCGTGCGCCCGACCTCGGAGACGGTGATCGGGGCAGCGATGAGCCGCTGGATCCAGTCGTGGCGCGATCTGCCGATGCTGACCAACCAATGGGCCAACGTCGTGCGCTGGGAGATGCGCACCCGGATGTTCCTGCGCACGAGCGAGTTCCTCTGGCAGGAAGGCCACACCGCGCACGCCGACCGCGCGGACGCGATGGAAGAGACGCTGCGCGCGCTCGAAATGTACCGCGCCTTCGCCGAAGGGCCGCTGGCGATGCCGGTGGTCGCGGGCGAGAAGCCCGAGAACGAGCGCTTTCCGGGCGCGGTCGCGACCTATTCGATCGAGGCGATGATGCAGGACGGCAAGGCGCTCCAGGCCGGCACCTCGCATTACCTCGGCACCGCTTTTGCTGAGGCGGCGGGCATCCGCTATCAGGATCGCGAAGGCCAGCAGACGCTGTGCCACACCACCAGCTGGGGCGTGTCCACCCGCATGATCGGTGGCGTCATCATGACTCACGGCGACGACGACGGCCTCCGTGTCCCGCCCGCCATCGCCCCGCAGCAAGTCGTGATCCTGCCCATGCTGCGCGAAAACGACGAAGACGCAGCGCTGCTGGCCTATTGCGAAGAATTGCGCGCCGCGCTCGCCAAACAGACCGCGCTCGGCGAACCGCTGCGCGTCCTGCTCGACAAGCGGGCGGGCAAGGCCACGCAGAAACGCTGGGCCTGGGTCAAGAAGGGCGTGCCGCTGATCCTGGAAATCGGCGGCCGCGACGCCGGCAATGGTCAGGTCTCGGTGCTGCGCCGCGACCGGCTGTGGCGTGACGACGGCAAGGTCAATTTTGCCGGCGAGACGCGCGAGGGTTTCGTGGCGCGCGCGGCGGTTGAACTGGCCGATATCCAGCAATCGCTACACCGCGAAGCGACCGAGCGCCGCGATGCCCAGATCATTCGCGGCATCACCACCATGGCACAACTCGAAGCGGTGTTCGCCGAGGACCAGAAATACCCCGGCTGGGTCGAACTCGGCTGGTCGCGCCCGACCGGGGCCGCGCTCGACGCGGTGGTGACGACGCTCAAGACGCTGAAGCTCACCATCCGCAATACGCCCATCGGCGCGCCCGCGCCATCCGGAAGCTGCCTGTTCACCGGCGATCTCGCGGTGGAAACAATTTACATCGCGCGGTCATATTGATGCGGTAGCGGGCAGAAATCGCGACTTCGTCATCCTGAACCTGATTCAGGATCCATTCCTCCCGGCGCACCGCGCTCCACAGGAAGGAAGAAT
>CAJCHR010000323.1 GCA_903970225.1 Actinobacteria bacterium 21-64-8
GCGTGGTCGCGCCGGTGACCTCGCTCCAGTCGCGCTCTCGGATCGCCGCCTGCCGCTCGGAGCGATAGCGGTCGAGCATCAGGTTATTGGCGGCGCGGTAGAGGTAGGCGAGCGGTTGACCAACCGGTCCCGGCGGCGCGCTGCTCAGCCGCAGCCACAATTCCTGCAGCACGTCTTCCGCGGACTCGCCCGCGCCATGCGCCCGCAGGAAGCGGAGCAGGGCGTCGCGATTGGCGAAGAAGATGGCCTCTAGGCCAGCCGGGCTCATCGTGTTCCTGCGCGTCGCTTTTGATCTGGGAAGGGCTGAGAGGGCACCGGGCCGCCTACGGAAATAGGCGCCAGTGCGGGGTTCAGCAAGCCGATCAGATTCCGGCGCCGCTGGAAGCGTCTGGCGAAAGCCACGTCCGGCACCTATTTCTACCTTTGAATTCAATCGATCGGAGGCAACGCATGGCCAATGGCTGGGCGCCGGACGGCGCGGTTCAGGACCAGATCGAGGACAGCATCCAGGATGCGCTCAAGAGCGCGCGTGCCCGGATGCCGACCGGCGACGGCCTCGAAGACTGCGAGGACTGCGGCGATGACATCCCGCAGGCCCGGCGCACCGCGCTGCCGGGCGCGCGGACCTGCGTGAGCTGCCAGGTCAGGCGTGACAAGCACACCGTCCATTCCACGATCAACCGCCGCGGCAGCAAGGACAGCCAGCTTCGGTGAAGGCGATTTGCCGATGCTGGGGTAGACTGACGGACGTCCGCGCTTACAGGCGGGCGACCGATCGAGAGATTTCCTGTTTGGAACAGACATGATCCCCCGCGAACTGATCGACGTCGCCGCGATACCCGGCGGCAAGGAGCTGTGGCTGTACCGGCACGGGCGCGACTTCATGATCGTGCTCGAGGGCAACGAGCTCATGAGCACGCGCATGAGCGGATCGGAAGAAGCCCTTGCCAACCTGACCTGCGATCGGTTGGCCAACCGCCCGGCGCCGCATTTTCTGATCGGTGGCTATGGCATGGGCTTCACCCTGCGCGCCGCGCTCGCCCGGCTGGGCGCGCAGGCGCGGATCACGGTGGTCGAGCTGGTGCCGGAGATCATCGAATGGGCGCAAGGACCGATGGCGGCGCTGGAGGCGGGTTGCCTGCTCGATCCGCGAGTCACCCTGGTCGAGCGGGACGTGGCGCAAGTCATCGCCGAAGAGACCGCGCATTACGACGCGATCCTGCTCGACGTGGACAACGGCCCGGACGGCCTGGTCCGCAAGGGCAACAACCGGCTCTACACCCCCACGGGCCTCGGTCTGGCCATGAAGGCTCTGCGGCCGGGAGGCGTGCTGGCGATCTGGTCGGCGGGGCCGGATCCGGTGTTTGCGCGAAGGCTGGAAAGAGCCGGCTTTGCCGTCGACGAAGTCGTGGTCAGGGGGCGGAGCAACGGCAAGGGGCCGCGGCACATCATCTGGTTTGCGGCGAAGCCGTAAGGCGGCGAGGCCGCGAGGCGAGCGCGGCCGCGAGCGGCAGCAGCCAGATCACCCGCGCCTGATAGCGGTCCGAGACTCCCGACAGGATCGCGCAAACCGCCGCGTTGACCAGCAATCCAGCCAGCAACACCGCCAGCATCGCGCGCCGGTCGCGCGGAATGGTGCGCAGTCCCAGGACTACCCACCCCAGCGCCAGTGCCGCCGTGACCGCAAAGATTCCATCGGCGACGCGCTGCGCCGTCGCCGACATCTTGGGATCGTCGACCAGAGTCGGCTCGTCACCGCCGGCCTGCTCGATCCGCTGGTTGAAGTTGGCTTCGTCGATGCGGAAGCTGATCAGTTGCCGTGCCGAATCGCGCAGCGCCGCCGCTGCCTCGGCCAGGGGATAGGCGGCGATCGTGCGGCGCAGGATGTCGGGCTCTTCCGCGCGCAGCCGGGCCATCTGTTCGGGTGTAGCGCGACGGTTGATCCCATTGGGTCCCCACAGGAAGTCGTTGCTCGTGCGCGGCAGCGCGGTTCCGTAGATCTCGCAGACCGCATAATGTTCGCGTTCGCAGTGCCGCTCGAGATACCACCGGGCCGGACCATTGCCGATCGAGCGGGCTAGGGTCAGCGGATAGCGCTTGGGAGCGAGGCTGATGTCGCCGAAGCCGATGATCGCGGTCGCCAGCACCGCGACAACTGCGATCGCCGCCGGAGCGACCAGCCAGATCACCGCGCGGCGGCGGTCGGGCGCATTCGTGCGCGATCCCAGCCACAGGGCAAGCGGCAACAGCACGATCGCGATGGCGATGTGGCTGGCGTGCGATGCGATCGCGAACGCGCCGATCAGGCTGAGCAGCACGGCCACCGTCGTCGTCAGCCGTGCGGCACGAAAACTCAATGTCGCGATGATCAGGATAGTGACGCCGGCGAAGACGTCGGGCATCGCGCAGCCGCTGACCCAGGCCGCGGGCGTGGCCAGCGCGAGTACCGCGGCCACCCCCCAGAAGCGGCGGTCCGAAACCGGCGCGGCGGATAGAAACACCGTCACCGCGAACGCCGTCAGCAACACTTGCAGCACCGCCAGCGGCATCATCGCCCCGTCGCTGCCGCGCAAGGCATAGGCGAGCACGCTGTAGGGGATCGAACGCGCCGCCTTAACGCCGTGGTCGTCGGCGGAGCCGTCCGCCGCGGCATCCAGCGATCCCGAGAGCGGCGCGAACTGGTGAACCACGAACATCGTCGCCGTCCGCCCGCCGTGAACGTACCCCAGCGTGTCGGCGAAGTACGCAGGCCGCCCGAACACGAACAACGGCCAGCACAGCAGCAAGGTCAACAGCATTGTCCGGCCCGAAATCTTTCGGTTCAAGGCTATCTTGTCCACTCGCACCCCATGATCACGCCAACTAGCGCTTGACGCGGCCACCCTGCCTTGGAAGGTCTTCCAAGTCATCTGCGCAATCGGGCGGGTCGGCATCGGGGGAATAGTGTGGTTCGCGGTGTGTGTGGCGACGCGTGCGGCTGTTGATGCTGTGCAATATCGTGCCGTATCCGCCGCATGGCGGCGTGCAGACGCGCATCTACAATCTGCTTACGCGCGTCGCCCGCCACCATGACGTGACGCTCGGCTGTCATTCATGGGACGAGCAAGACCTCGAAGGCGCGCGGTGGCTGAATGCGAACGGCATCCGCACGATCACCGCGCCGAACCGTGCGGGAAACTGGCGCCACGCCGCGCCCGCGCTGCGCGAACTGCTGGCGGGGAGGCCGCCCGAGATCGTCCAGTGCGAGACGGCGGACCTCCACGCGCTGGTCGCGCGTGAGCGGTTCGATGTGCTGCAGGTCGAGGAGACGATGCTGGCGGGCTATGCCCGATCATTGCCGAGCGGTGCCGCGACGCGGACCGTGCTGACGTTCCACAATATCCATTTCGTCCAGGAAGCCCGCATTGCGCCGCTCGAACCGACTTCGGGCCTGCGGCTGTGGCGGCGCGCCAACGCGCGGATGATGCGCCGCTATGAGCCCGCGCTCGCCGCGGCGTTCGACCGGCGGATCACGGTGTCCGAGCCTGACCGTGCGCTGCTGCAGGAAACCGCAACCGATCTCGATATCGACGTGCTGCCGAACGGCGCCGATACGCGGGCGGTTCAAGTGCTCGCGCCGCCCGCCGAGCGCGACAGCATCGTCTTTGTCGGCACCCTGAATTACCGGCCATGCAGCGATGCGGCGGTGTGGCTGATCGAGGCCATCCTGCCGATCCTGCGGCGCGACCGTCCTGATCTGGACCTGTGGATCGTCGGCAAGGGGCCTCCACTCGAGGTGCTCGCGCTGGCCGGACCGCGCGTTTTCGTGACCGGCTATGTGCCCGACGTGACGCCCTACTATGCCCGCTCCGCGGTCGCGGTCGTGCCGCTGCGTGCGGGGGGCGGATCGCGACTCAAGATCCTCGAGGCAATGGCGCTGGGTCGGCCGATCGTCTCCACGACCATCGGCGCCGAAGGGCTGGATGTCACCGACGGTGAGGACATCATGCTGGCCGATGACGTCGAGTCCTTCGCCGCGGCGGTCCTGGCGCT
>CAJCHR010000324.1 GCA_903970225.1 Actinobacteria bacterium 21-64-8
CTGGCGAACCCCAGTTGCTCGCGCGCCTGCCGCAGCCGCCGCTTGACCGAGGCCTGCGCGTAGCCGCGGAAGTCGAAGTGATAGCGCTGGTTGAGCGCCTCCAGCAGCAGCCGGATCTCGATGTCCTCGATCGCGTCGGACATGGCTAGGCGGCGCGTGACATTGACATGACCGCCTTAACCATCGTCACCCCGGACTTGATCCGGGGTCCCGCTTTTCTTCCGCGAAGCCGCACTCAGGCGCAGGCGCGTGAAAGGCAGCGGGGCCCCGGATCAAGTCCGGGGCGACGAGTCTGATCCGTCGGAGCAACCAGCGCGGGGTGCCACCTCACCGCGGCATCCACACCCGTACCAGCGAGAGCAGCTTCTCCACGTCGAGCGGCTTGGCCATGTAGTCGTTCGCGCCCGCCTCGATGCAGCGCGCCTGATCGTCAGGCATGGCCTTCGCGGTGAGGGTGATGATCGGCAGCGCCTTCCAGCGCGGATCCTTGCGGATTTCGGCGGTCGCGGTGAGGCCGTCCATCACCGGCATCATCACGTCCATCAACACCAGATCGATGCGCTCGTCGCTCCCCGCGCTCCTGTCGAGTGCCTCGATCGCCTCACGCCCATTGCGCGCGATAGCGATCGCGGCGCCGCGCGGTTCGAGGATGTTGGTCAGCGAGTAGATGTTGCGCACGTCGTCCTCGACCACGAGGATGCGCCGGCCTTCGAGAATCGCATCGCGGTTGCGCGCGCGGCGGATCATCGTCTGCTGCTCGGCGGGCAGCTCGGTTACGATCTGGTGCAGGAACAGCGAAACCTCGTCGAGCAGCCGCTCGGGCGAGCGGGCGCCCTTGATGATGATCGAATCCGAATAGCGCCGCAGGCGCTGCTCTTCCTCCGCCGAAAGATCGCGCCCGGTGTAGACGATCACAGGCGGGAAGCTGTGGCTCTCGTCCTGGCTCAGCGTTTCGAGCAGCGCGTAGCCCGAGGCGTCGGGCAGCGCGAGGTCGAGCACCATGCAGTCGAAGGTCTGTTCCTTGAGGAATTGCAGGCATTCGGCCACGCTCGCCGCGCCCACCGTCTCGACATCTCCGGTCGACAGCAGCCGCGCCACCGCATCGCGCTGGACCGGGTCGTCCTCGACGATCAGCACGCGCCGCGCGGCACTGCGGTCGAGCTTCACCGACAGCGCCGAGAGCACCTCGGCCAAATCCTCGCGCTTCACCGGCTTGACCAGATAACCCACCGCGCCAAGCGACATCGCGGTCTGCGCATGGTCTGCCGCCGAGACGACGTGCACCGGGATATGCCGCGTCTCTACCGCGCGCTTGAGCCGGTCGAGCACTGCAAGCCCGGACTGGTCGGGCAACCCGACGTCGAGCACCACCGCGCTCGGGTTGTACCGCCGCGTCAGATCGAGCGCCTCCTCGGCGGTGCCGGCGACGAGGCACTGGAAGTTGAGCTCGTGCGCCAGATCGCGCACGATCGCGGCGAAGCTTTCGTCATCCTCGACGACGAGCAGCACCGAGTTCGCCAAGCCGAGGCTGTCGCGATCGTCCTCGACCTTGCGCGGGAGCGGCTTGATCCGCTCGGGCGCCGCGATGTGCGGTACGACGGTGGCCGGCCGCGAAGACACTTGCGGTTCCTCGCGCGGCGCGACCTGGGCGGGGTCATAGGCCAGCGGGACGGTCAGCGTAAACCGGCTACCCTTGCCCGGCGTACTGCTCAGCGCGATGCCGCCGCCGAGCAGCCGCGCCAGTTCGCGCGAGATCGAGAGGCCAAGCCCGGTCCCGCCGAACCGGCGGCTGATCGTTCCGTCGGCCTGATGGAACGCATCGAAGATCGCGCGCTGCTGCTCCTCGTCGATGCCGATCCCGGTGTCCGATACGCTGAGCGCGATACGGTCCGGGCCGACACGTTCGATCGACAACGCGACGCGGCCCTTTTCGGTGAACTTGAACGCGTTGGAGAGCAGGTTCTTGAGGATCTGGTCGATCCGCTGGCGATCGGTGTCGATCGTCTCCGGACAGCCATCGGCAATCTCGATGTCGAACGCCAGCCCGCGCTCGCCCGCGATCGGCCCGAACGTCTGGCGCATGTCGGCGGCCAGCCGTTCGAGCGCGACAGTCTCCGGCCGCACCTCGACATGCCCCGCCTCGATCTTCGAAAGATCGAGGATGTCGTTGATCAGAGTCAGCAGGTCGTTGCCCGAAGACTGGATCGTCTGCGCGAACTTGACCTGATCGTCCGACAGGTTGCCGTCGGGATTGTCGCCGAGCAGCTTCGATAGAATCAACAGCGAGTTGAGCGGCGTGCGCAGCTCGTGGCTCATGTTGGCGAGGAAATCGGACTTGTAGCGGCTCGCCTGCTCCAGTTCGCGCGCCTTCAATTCGACCGCGGCGCCCGTGCGGACCAGATCGTCGCGCTGGGTTTCGAGCTGCTGTGCCTGTTCCTCGAGCTGCGCGTTGGTCTGTTCGAGCTCGACCTGCTGCTGCTCCAGCCGGACCTGCGATTCCTTGAGCGCGCGCCCCTGCTCCTCCAGTTCCTCGTTGGAGACGCGCAGCTCCTCGCTCTGGACCTGCATCTCCTCGGTCTGGCGCTGAGTCTCTTCGAGCAGGTTCTGCAACTCGCTGCGGAACCTCGCCGAGCGCAGCGCGACGCCGATCGCCTCGCCCGCCTGGGCGAGGAAGGCCCGGGTATGGTCCGCGACGGGATCGAAGAACCCCAGCTCGACCACGCCCTGCACCACGTCGTCTGCACCCGCCGGTGCGATCACGATGTGGCGCGGCGGCGCCTGCCCCAGCGCCGAGCCGATCGTCAGGTAACCTTCGGGAATGTCGTGGATGATCGAGGGCACCCCGTCGACCGCGACGCGTCCGAGCAGACCCTCGTTCGCCGAGAATCGTTCGACGATGCGTGCGTCCGCCGGCACGCCGTGGCTTGCGACGCGGCGGTACATCAGCCCGTCGCCGGCGAAGATGACCCCGCCGTGCGCGCCGAGGAACTCGCTGAGGAACGACAGCACGCTCTCGCCCAGCTGCTCGATGCCCAGGTCGCCGAGCATCGCCGAGGCGAGCTGCGCCTGACCGACCTGAAGCCACTGCTGCCGCTCGCGCGCCGCGGCGGTGCGGCGGATCAGCATGCCGACGACCAGCGTCAGCACGATCCCGAGCACGCCGGTCAGGATGCTGCTGACCCAGGTGCTGCGCATCGCCGCGGCCATTTCCTCGACCCGCATCTGCCGCAGCCGGGCTTCCTCCTGCTGCATCAGGTCGAGCTGTGCGCGGATCGCGTCCATCTCGCCCTTGCCGCGATCGGTCAGGACAATGGCAAGCGCGGCTTCGCTCCCCACGCCGCGGCGCAAGTCGATGGTCTGTTTCAGTTCGGCGAGCTTGGCATCGACATGACGCAGCAGCGGTCCGAGGCGCGCCTGCTGCGCGGGATTGTCGCGCGTGAGCGCGGTGATCCGCGCGAACCTCGGGCCCACCTCCGCCAGCGCCTCGTTATAAGGCGCCAGATACTGCTCCCGCCCAGTCAGGAGGTAGCCGCGCTGCCCGGTCTCGGCATTCTGCACATCCGAAAGCAGATCATCGAGGCCGACTATCACATCGTGCGAATGCTGGATCCTGGCCGCATCGCCCTGCATCGTCACGATGTTGGTGTAGGCGATCCAGCCGCTGATCAGGAAGAACAGCACCACGAGCGCAAGACCCACGCCGATCGACGCGTTGATCCCGGACTTTGGCGCGCCTGAAGCGCGCGACGCGGTTTGCGATGTCATCAACGTCTCAGCCTGAGCCCCCGCCCGCCTCTGGCCTATTGGCCAACCCGCCGAAGGGATTCAATGGTTTTTCCAAAGGGTCGGTCTGGTAGCGGAGGAGGGACTTGAACCCCCGACACGCGGATTATGATTCCGCTGCTCTAACCAGCTGAGCTACTCCGCCATACCGACCTGGTGACGCTCTGGCGCCGGGCAGGCGCGGCTCTTACGGCTGAGGCGGTATGGGGTCAACCTCTGGATTGCGGGCTGCCACGGAAGATGAATTCGCGCTTCAGGTTCCACAAGCCGTCATGCCAGCCGTAGAGCCCCAGGCCCTTGAAACGGAAGCTGCGCGGCGTGAGCGTGGTCGCAAGCTGCGCCTGCAGCGCCTTGGCTTCCTGCGGCGTCACCTTGTTCTGTATGGTGACGTGCAGCCGCAGCGGCTGCGCATCCTGCCTGGTGAGCAAGCCGTGGAGCCGATGCGCAATCTCGCCATGCAGCGCGACCATCGCCGGGCACTCGATCGCGATCGCGGTCCCCTTGCCGAAATCCATCAGCCGGCCCGTGCGCGCCTCGGGAGGAGGAGCCGCGGCGAGTTCGGCGAGGAGCCGGCGGATCTCGTCCTCGGCCGAGGGGGGCAGCGCGTGGAACAGCGTTACGTGCGCGCGCAGCCGGTTGCGCTCGGGCGGATAGTGCGCGCGCCGCAGCGCATCGGCCCAGGCGAGCGCATCACCCGGCAATTCGGCGGTGATCAGCAGCGGAACGCGGGGTTCCGCTGCTGCATCCGCGCTCAAACTCTGCCGGCTTCGATCGCCTCGAGCACTTTCTCGGGCGCGGATTCGCCGTATGGATCTTCATCGGTACCGGCGTCGTTGATTCCCGGCTCTTCGAACCAGGCGGTGACCTTGTTGTCGTCGATCACCATCGCATAGCGCCAGCTGCGCATGCCGAAGCCGACGTGATCCTTGTTGATCAGCATGCCCATGTGGCGGGTGAACGAGCCAGAGCCGTCGGGCAGCATCTTGACGTTCTTGAGGCCCAGGTTCTTGCCCCACTGGTACATCACGAACGCATCGTTGACCGAGATGCAGTAGACTTCGTCGACGCCGTTGCCGCGAAACTCGTCATAAAGCCGCTCGAACGCCGGGCATTGCTCGTTCGAGCACGTCGGCGTGAATGCGCCGGGGAGCGAGAAGATCACGATGCGCTTGCCCGCGAACGCCTCACGCACCCGGAAGTCCTGCCAGCGGAACGGGTTTTCGCCGCCGATGCTCTCATCGCGCACGCGGGTCTTGAGCGTGACGTCGGGGATGATCTTGTTCAGCATCGTTTCGGTCTCCGTGCGCAGCTGTCGGCGATCTACCGAGAATGGTGCGCGCCGGGCGAAAGTTCCACCCGGGATATGCGGGTTGACCCCTTTGCCGTCACAGGTCCCCGCGCGCCTTGCGGATCGCGAACCACTTGGCGACGTTCTTGTTGTGCTGCTCGAGCGTGCTCGCGAACACATGGCCGCCGGTGCCGTCCGCGACCATGTAGATCGCGTCGGTCTTCGCCGGGTTCAGCACGGCCGCGATCGAGGCACGGCCGGGGTTGGTGATCGGACCCGCCGGCAGACCAGCGATCGCGTACGTGTTGTACGTGTTGATAGCGTGGACTTCGGATTCCTTGATCCGCCTGCCCAGAGGCTTGCCCTTCGTGATCGGGTAGATGATCGTCGGATCGGCCTGCAGCCGCATGCCCAGCCGCAACCGGTTGGCATAAAGCCCCGCGACCATCGGGCGTTCGGAGGGCTTGGCGGTTTCCTTCTCGACGATCGAGGCGAGGATCACCGCCTCCGCCGGGGTCTTCACCGGGGTCAGCTTCGAGCGGCTGGGCCATAGCTCGCCGAGCGTCCGGTGCATCGCCGCCTGCATCCGGTCGAGCACGGCCTGCCGGCTCTCGCCGGTCTGGAACGCATAGCTGTCCGGCAGGATCGAGCCTTCGGCGGGCACCGCGACCTTGCCGCTGAGCAGCGGCTGCGCGTTCAGCCGGTCCCAGACCATGATCGAGGGCATGCCCTCGGGCACGGAGACCAGCCGGGTGAGGTAATCCTCGCTCTCGATGATCGCCAGGATCCGCGCGGGGCTCGCCCCCTTGGGCAGCGTGAACTGTCCGGCCTTCAGCGTCGCGCCGCCATCGCCGAACAGCCGCGCGCGCAGCCGGAACCGGCTCGCCGAGGCGATCGCGCCCTCTTTCTGAAGTTTGGCCGCGATCGTGCCGAGCGTCGAGCGCGGCGGCACGGTGAAGGCATAGTTCGCCTTCAGCGGCCCCGAACCGACCCAGCCGTGCACGAACCACGCGCCGAACACGAACGCCGCAAGGATAAGCACCGCAATGACACGGCGCAGATTCGATGGTTTCCGGCGGCCGCGGCGGGCCATCGGGTCAGTCTACCGGCTTGCGCAGCACCAGGCTGGCGTTGGTGCCGCCAAAGCCGAAGCTGTTATTCAGCACCGCCTCGACCTTGCGCTTCTTCGCCACCAGCGGCACCAGATCGACGCCCTGGCAGTTGTCGCTGGGGTTATCGAGGTTCAGCGTTGGCGGCACGATCTGGTCCTGCAGCGCGAGCACGCAGAAGATCGTCTCGATCGCCCCGGCGCCGCCGAGCAGGTGGCCGGTGGCGGATTTGGTCGAGCTCATCGACACCGTCTCCATCGCATCGCCGAACAGGCGCCGCACTGCGCCCAGTTCGAGCTCGTCGCCCAGCGGCGTCGAAGTGCCGTGCGCGTTGATGTAATCGATGTCCCTGGGTTCCAGCCCCGCCTTGCGCAGCGCCATCTGCATCGAGCGGAACGCGCCCGAGCCCTCCGGATGTGGCGCGGTGACGTGGTACGCATCACCCGAGAGGCCATATCCGATCACTTCGGCATAGATCTTCGCGCCGCGTGCTTTCGCGCGCTCATATTCCTCGAGCACCACCACGCCCGCGCCTTCGCCCATCACAAAGCCGCTGCGGTCCTTGTCGTAAGGCCGGCTGGCCCGGGTCGGCTCGTCATTGAAATCGATTGCCAGCGCGCGCGCCTGCGCGAAACCGGCGATCCCGATCGGGCAGATCGTGCCTTCCGCGCCGCCTGCGAGCATCACTTCGGCGTCGCCGTCCTTGATCATCCGCGCAGCGTCGCCGATCGAGTGCGCGCCGGTCGAGCAGGCGGTAACCACCGCGTGATTGGGGCCCATCAGGCCGTACTTGATCGAGACCTGACCCGAGATCAGGTTGATCAGCCGCCCGTGGACGAAGTGCGGCGAGACCCGCGTCGGGCCCTTGGCCGCGAGCACCAGCGATTCGCTCTCGATCCCCGGAAGGCCGCCGATGCCCGATCCGATCGAGCAGCCGGCGTGGAACCGCTCTTCCTCGGTCATTTCGGTCAGGCCCGCGTCCTCGAGCGCCTGCCCGGCTGCATCGATACCGTAGATGATGAACGGATCGACCTGGCGCTGGATCTTGTAATCGACGCGCTTGTTCGGGTCGAAGCCCCAAGGATGATCGGCCGGCTTCACCTCGCAGGCGATGCGGCACTTTTGGTCCGAAGCGTCGAACTTGGTGATCGGCCCCGCACCGGACTCACCGGCGATCAGGTTGGCCCAGGTCGTCGCAACATCTCCGCCGAGCGGCGTCACCATCCCGAGTCCGGTAATCACGACACGGCGCATTGATATTCTCCGAAAAGACGAAAGGCCCAACCCCTTGCAGGAGGCTGGGCCTTATCGGTGTCTGGCCGCCCGCACCGTCCAGCGGCGCGGTGCGGGACTGGCGAGCCGTTCAGCCCTTGTTTTCGTCGATGTATGTAATCGCATCGGAAACGGTGGTGATCTTCTCGGCAGCGTCATCGGGGATTTCGACGCCGAACTCCTCTTCGAACGCCATAACCAGCTCGACGATGTCGAGACTGTCCGCGCCCAGGTCGTCAATGAAGCTTGCATCCTCGGTGACCTTGTCGGCCTCGACGCCCAGATGCTCCACGACGATTTTCTTCACGCGATCCGCGGTATCGCTCATCAAACAGCCCTTCTCGATCGGAGTATGAATTTCGACTGCGCCACTAATGCGCCCTGCACCCGATGGCAAGTGGCTGCCGTGGTCGAAGCCCCCCCGCCCATGCCCCGCGCTTCCATACGGCGCCGGGCGATCCTCGGCATCGGCCACGCGCGCCACGCGATTACCCGTAAGCCCCATATGTTGCACCAGCGTAATATGTTGCGCTTGCGTAATAAGACCAATCGTCTTGATTAATGTCACTTTGGACCAAATAGGATTTTACTCGGACCCGATAACCGCCAAAACACGCAACAGCGTTAAGGGGCACTTCGATTACGGAACACCGCGGTTCGATTTATCTTGACGGCGCCGTGAGTACTCCAAATTCGCGTGTCATAAGAGGGGCTAACCATGAAGATCTGGTTGATGGCGGCGGCTGCGTGCGCGATGTCTTTCGGTATATCAAATACCGCATCGGCGGGGATTTACCTGAATACCGGAGACACTTCGGCGTACGTCCACGACTGGGCGATCGGCCCCGGTTATACGAATTACGCCTTCCTCACTTCGTCCGGCGCCTTCGTAGGTAGCTGGGAAGTCGACGAGGGACCGAACTGGGCCACGGCCCCGACCGCGTATTCGGGACAAGGCGCGGCCGAGCTTCTGTTCGGCGGCAACGCGAACGACTACACGATCTCGACCGTGGACAACATATTCGCCGATGCCAATCATCTGGCCTGGGTGAGCACCTGGGGCGGCGCATGCGGCGGAACTTTCCCCTGCGGAGTGTCGGTGGATGAATCCTTCGTCCAGGCGACGGGTGCGCCCGAACCCGGCGCATGGGCGTTGATGATCCTGGGTTTCGGCGCGATCGGGGCAGCGTTCCGCCGAGGTCGTCGTGTCGCGGTGCGATACGCCTGATCGAACGATCATGGCGGACCAAACCCGCCTCGGCCCATCGTGATCGAATAGTGGCACGGGGGCGCTGGCTGGCTAACGGCGCGCCTCCTACCCGTGACAGCCCATCGCTGACCGACA
>CAJCHR010000325.1 GCA_903970225.1 Actinobacteria bacterium 21-64-8
CGCGATCTCAAGCAGGTGGTGTTCGGCCAGGACAAGGCGATCCATCTGCTGTCGACCGCGATGAAGCTCAGCCGTGCGGGCCTGCGCGATCCAGACAAGCCGATCGGCTCGTTCCTGTTCAGCGGCCCCACCGGCGTCGGCAAGACCGAGGTCGCGCGCCAGCTCGCCTCGATCATGGGCATCCCGCTGCAGCGCTTCGACATGTCCGAATACATGGAGCGCCACTCGGTCAGCCGGCTGATCGGCGCGCCTCCGGGCTATGTCGGGTTCGACCAGGGCGGCCTCTTGACCGATGCGATCGACCAGCAGCCGCACTGCATCCTGCTGCTCGACGAGATTGAGAAGGCGCACCCGGACCTGTTCAACATCCTGCTGCAGGTGATGGACAACGGGCGGCTCACTGACCACCACGGCAAGACGGTCGACTTCCGCAATGTCGTGCTGATCATGACCACCAACGCGGGTGCGTCGGACATGACTCGCCAGGGCATCGGCTTCGGCGACACGTCCAAGGAGGATGCGGGCGACGAGGCAGTGAAGCAGATGTTCACGCCCGAGTTCCGCAACCGTCTCGATGCGATCGTGCCGTTCGCGTATCTGCTCAAGGACACCGTCAGCCGCGTGGTGGACAAGTTCATCCTCCAGCTCGAACTGCAGCTGGCGGACCAGAACGTGCACATCCAGTTCGACAGCGATGCGCGCACCTGGCTGGGTGATCGGGGTTACGACAAGCTTTACGGCGCAAGGCCGATGGCGCGTCTGATCCAGGAGAAGGTCAAGCAGCCGCTCGCCGAGGAGCTGCTGTTCGGCAAGCTCTCCAACGGGGGCGAGGTCCACGTCGCGGTCCGGGACGACGCGCTCGCGTTCGAACTGACCCCGGCGCCGCCCAAGCTGGTCAAGAAGAAGGCCAAAAAGCCCGCCAAGGGCGCCCGAGCGGGTTCGGCGGAAACTTCCGACGCCGAGTAAGGCTTTGGATTGAAATCGAAGAGGGCGCTTCCGGAAACGGGGGCGCCTTTTTCGTTGGGGCGCTTCAATCCTTCCCGTTCCTGGGAAGGGGACCGCCGCGAAGCGGTGGTGGAGGGGACCATCGTTCGGCACGCCCTCTCGTGCGAAGCAGCGCCCCTCTGAAAGGCCTGCGGGCTGTCACTTCCCGTGAACGGGGAGGATTTCCGGCCGAACCCAATCCGACATTCGCGCGTTTTCCAGGCATCAAAGGAGACCCGCGATGCCCGCAAAATCCGCAAGCCAGCAGAAAGCCGCCGGCGCGGCGCTCGCCGCAAAACGCGGCGAAATTCCCGAATCCAGGCTCAAGGGCGCGAGCAAGAGCATGGAGAACATGAGCGAAAAGCAGCTCGAGGAATTCGCCCACACCAAGCGCAAGGGCTTGCCCGAACACAAGAAGACCTGAGCCTCGCGTCCGTCCCGCTTTTCCGGCGGACGTCGACGCTCGACATGCCCCGCGACCCTCGCTAGCGCCGGGAGAAACCCGGAAGTCGTCGTGCGTCCGCCTCGTCGGACCGGCCGCGACCTTTCCGGCATAGAACCGGAAGGGACGACATGCTGAAACTGGGTTACAAGGCCTCCTCCGAGCAGTTTGATGCGAACACGCTGCTCGATTACGCGATCCACGCCGAGACGACGGGCTTCGAATCGGTCTGGATCAGCGACCACTTCCAGCCCTGGCGCCACAATGGCGGCCACGCGCCGTTCTCGCTCGCCTGGATGGGCGCGCTTGGCGCCAAGACCAGCAAGATCATCATCGGCACCAGCGTCCTGACACCGACCTTCCGCTACCATCCCTCGATCGTCGCGCACGCGTTCGGCACGCTCGGCCAGCTGTTCCCGGGCCGCATCGTGCTCGGCGCGGGCACGGGCGAATCGCTCAACGAAGTGCCGTCCTCGGGCATCCACTGGCCCGACCAGAAGGAGCGCACCGCGCGCTTTCGCGAGGCGCTCAAGCTGATCCACCTGCTGTGGACGCAGGAGCGCGTCAGCTTCGACGGGCAGTTCTACAAGACCGAGAACGCCACGATCTACGACAAGCCCGACACGCCCGTACCGATCTTCATCGCCGCCGCCGGCCCGTTCATGGCCAAGCTGGCGGGCCGCGAGGGCCAGGGCTTCATCTGCACCAGCGGCAAGAAGCCCGAACTCTACACCGAGACGCTGCTGCCGAACCTGGAGATCGGACTGGAAGAGTCTGGCCGTGCGGGCGATCCCACGTATGATAAGATGATCGAGATGAAGGTCTCGTTCGATACCGACCTCGATCGCGCACTGAACGACACCAAGTACTGGGGCGCGCTGGCGCTGACGCCGCAGGAAAAGATGGATGTCGAAGATCCGCTCGAAATGGAAAAGCTCGCCGACGCGCTTCCGGTGGAGCGCGCCGCCTCGCGCTGGATCGTCACCACCGATGCGCAGGAGCTGGCCGCCAAGATCGGCGCTTATGTGGAGCTCGGCTTCAACCACCTCGTGTTCCATGCGCCCGGCCCGGATCAGCGGCGGTTCCTCGACCTGTTCTCGTCGCAGGTCGCTCCACTGCTGCGGGCGAAGTACGGCTGAATCTGAGAGCGCGGCGTGAACGTGCGCCGCGTCCTCGTCACCGGGACCGCCGGGTTCATCGGCTTTCACCTCGCGCAGCTGCTGCTGGACGAAGGCTTCGTGGTCCACGGCTACGACGGGATGACCGCGTATTACGATGCGCGGCTCAAGCAGGACCGCGTGGCGCTGCTCGCCGCGCGCCCCGGCTTCAGCTCCACCGAGGCGATGCTCGAGGACAATGCGGCGCTGCAGGCTGCCGCCAACCAGTTCGCGCCCGACGTGATCGTCCACCTCGCGGCGCAGGCGGGCGTTCGTTACAGCATCGAGAACCCGCGCGCCTATATCGACAGCAACGTGGTGGGCACGTTCAACGTGATGGAAGCCGCAAGGCGCCTCAAGGCGGACGGGGTCCTCGCTCATCTGCTGATCGCCTCGACCTCGTCGGTCTACGGCGGCAACACCGAGATGCCGTTCGCCGAGACCGACAAGGCCGACCTTCCGCTCACGATCTATGCCGCGACCAAGAAGGCGGGCGAGGCGATGACGCATGCCTATGCGCACTTGTGGGACCTGCCGACGACGCTGTTCCGCTTCTTCACGGTCTATGGACCCTGGGGCCGGCCCGACATGGCGCCGTTCCTGTTCACCGACGCGATCGCGCACGGCCGGCCGATCGACTTGTTCAACAACGGCGCGATGGTCCGCGATTTCACGTTCGTGACCGATCTCGTCCGCGCGATCCGGCTGTTGATCGACGTGCCCCCGGTGCGTCCGGCGAGCGCCTCCGACATCGCCGAGGGCGACAGCCTCTCGCCCGTGGCGCCGTGGCGGGTGGTCAACATCGGCAACGCCGAGAGAGTGCAGCTGACCGACTTCATCACCGCGATCGAGGACGCGCTTGGAGTCAAGGCGGCGCGCAACCTGCTGCCGATGCAACCCGGCGATGTCGCGGCCACCTGGGCGGACACGCACCTGCTGCAGCGGCTGACCGGGTACAAGCCGGAGACGGGCTACCGCGAAGGCGCGAGGCGGTTCGTCGCGTGGTACCGGGAGTATTACGGCGCTTAGCGCGACCCGCGCCTACTCTCCCTTCGTCTCCTTCAGTCCCGAATCAGCGCCCGCAGCGTCTCGATCCGATCGGCCTCGTGCGCGGGCTTGTCGGTGCGGATCCGCGCGATGCGGGGGAAGCGCATCGCGACGCCCGACTTGTGGCGTTTCGACACGTGGACCGAATCGAACGCGACCTCGAACACCAGGCTCTTGTCGGTCTCGCGCACCGGGCCGAAGCTGTTGACGGTGTGATTCCGGACATATTTGTCGAGCCACTTCAGCTCCTCGTCGGTGAACCCGAAGTAGGCCTTGCCGACCGGCAGCAGGTCCGCGCCCGCATCGGGATCGCCGTCCCAGCAGCCGAACGTGTAGTCCGAGTAGAACGACGAGCGTTTGCCCGAGCCGCGCTGCGCGTACATCAGCACGCAGTCGATGAGCAGCGGATCGCGCTTCCACTTGTACCACAGCCCGGTGCGGCGACCGGCCACGTACGGACTGTCGCGGCGCTTGAGCATCACGCCCTCGATCGCATCGTCGCGCGCGCGCTCGCGGATCGCGGCGAGTTCGTCGAGGCTGGCGGCGGGGATCACCTGGCTCAGATCGAACCGCTCCGGATCGAGCCGCGGCATCAGCGCTTCGAGCATCACGCGGCGCTGTTCCCAGGCCAGCGGGCGCAAGTCCTCGCCCTCGACGATCAGCGCGTCGTAAAGCCGCACGAACGCCGGGTAGTCGGCAAGCATCTTCTTCGAGACGATCTTGCGCCCGAGCCGCTGCTGCAACGCGTTGAAGCTCGCCGCACCGCCCTCCTCGGTCGCCGCGCCCTGCGCGTCGCCTTTCACCATCAGCTCGCCGTCGAGCACGCCGGGGGTGCGGAAGTCGCGCGCCACTTCGGGGAAGCTGCCGGTAATGTCGTCGCCGGTGCGGCTGTAGAGCCGCGTCGTACCGGCGACATGGACGAGCTGGACGCGGATGCCGTCCCACTTCCACTCGGCGGCATAGTCGGCGAGATCGACGCGCAGCTCCTCGAGCG
>CAJCHR010000326.1 GCA_903970225.1 Actinobacteria bacterium 21-64-8
GGCGGCGGACCATGGGCTCAAGCTGGCCAAGGGCGGCAGGCTGATCGACACATCCAGCGGCGCTTACGAGCTCAAGGATGTCGAACTGGAGGACACGATCGACGACGCGGGGGTCGCCGAACTCAAGACCCCGCCACTCGAAAAGCTCGCGCAGTGCGTCATCGCGGCGGCGGATATCAAGCCCAACCCCGCGTCGCCGCTGGCGGCCGAAGGCGTCGAGGAGGCGGGGGTGATCGTGCCGCAAGCAACCGACGACGGCTTCGCGCCGGGGCCGATTCAGGGATGGTGGCCGCACGGCTTCAACTTGCGCCAGCTGACGCTGCAATCGGGTGCCTATGTGCCGATGCACACCCGCCAGGAGGAGGAAGTGCTGTTCATCCAGTCCGGCACGCTCGAGGTGAGCTGGCACGACGGCTCGCTTGTCCTGGGCGCGGGCGATACCCTGTCCGTCCCGATCGGCCTGCCCCGCGCCTTCCGCAACACCGCATCGGTGCCATGCGTCGCTTTCGTGGTGCGCGGCGGGGAAACGCCCGCACGGCCCGTCTTTACGTCGGCCCCTTCGGTAGCCTGACCTAACCAGCGACCAGAGCCGAGGAGTGATGCGATGAGCCATGTGGTCGAAGGCATATCGAGCAGCGCGCGGGTTCTGCCGCCGGTGGACGGCAAGATGCTCAGCATCGTGCGTAGCGAGGGGCCCTATCTGTTCGCGGACGACGGACAGCGCTATGTCGACACCGCGCTGGGCTTCGGCGGGATCCTGCTGGGGCACGCCGATCCGGCGGTCGTCGAGGCGGCGGGCGAAGCGCTGCGCAATGGGTCGCTGCCGGCCTTTTCGCACCCCGGCGAGGAGCGCGCGGCGGCGGCGCTGGCCCGGCATCTGGCCCCGCTCGACAAAACGGTGTTCACCAATTCCGGCAGTGAGGCGGTGCATCTTGCCTGCCGCATCGCACGGCGGGCGACCGGGCGCGGGCGCGTTGCCAAGATGGCTGCAGGCTTCGACGGATGGCTCGACGAGATCGCATTCGGCAACGTCACCACGCCGGAAGCGGCGTTTCATGACCAGCACCGGCCCAGCAACGAGCGGGTCACGCTGCTGCGGTTCAACGATTTCGCCGATGTCGAGCGGCTGTTCGCCGAGAACGACGATATCGCCGCGGTCGTCTACGAGCCGATGCTCGCCAATGCTGCCTGCCTGATGCCCGCGCCCGGCTATCTGCAGCATGCCCAAGACGTCGCGCGGCGTCACGGCGCGCTGCTGATCGCCGACGAAGTGCTGATGGGCTTTCGCCTGCACGCTGGACTGACCAGCCACTTGTTCGGGCTGGATCCGGACATCGCCACCGTCGGCAAGGCCGTCGGTAACGGCATCGCGGTGGCAGCCGTGGTCGGCAAGACCGATGTCATGGACAGTTTCCATGCCGCCAAAGGCCTGCGCGGCGGGACCTACAGCGGCAATCCGGTCGCCTGCGCTGCGGTCGAGGCGACGTTGGGCCAGCTTGAAACGGCCGACTACGATGCGCTGATCGCACGCGGTGATGCTTTGCGCGTGTTCATCGAGAAGGCTTTTGCGGACGAAGGCATCGCGGTGCGCACCACCGGCTACGGATCGGTGTTCAGCATCTGGTTCGCCGACGAAGCGCCCGACGACTACGAGACCGCTGCACGGCTCGCCGCTCCGCAATTGTCGCTGCGCCTGCATCTGGAACTGCGCCGCCACGGCGTGCTGGTGATGCCGTCAGCGTACGGCCGCCTCTACCTGAGCTTCGCCCATGACGATGCGGCGTTCGCCAGCATGGAGAACGCCTTCGTCCGGGCGGCGCGCGCGTTCGCGACCGCCACGGACTGAGGCTCTCTTCAGCGCATGAACTTGCGCACGTAGTCCTCGCCAAGCCCTGCCGCGACGAAGTGGGCGCGCGCCGCCTCCACTTTGGTGAACACGTCCTCGTAGCCGAGCGGCGTGCCGAACGGATCGACGTAAGTATAGCCGCCCGTGACGTGGAACAGCGTCATCATCTCGTCGACACCCTCGGGCACGACCAGAGTGTGAACCTCGCCCGGCGGCTCGCAGACATAGTCCCCGGCCTCGGCCATCCAGTCATGCTCCAGGTAGTGCCAGCGGCCGCGCAGCGTGAACGCATGCACGGTGCCGGCATGGCGATGCCGCGACAGCACGCCCGAGCGCCGGACGCGCAGGATGTTGACGAAATAGCCGCCGCTCACGCAGAACACGAGCGGCTTGAAGTCCACGCCGTCCGACTGGTTGATCCAGACGTCGGGCCCGTCGCCGAGATCGAGCGCGCCCTTGATGATGACCTCGGGCAAGCAGCCGAATGGCTGGGCAAGCTGGTACGGAACCTTGGAACGGTCCGGCTTGGTCGCCGGAGAGCGGAATTGCTCTGCGAGGTCGGAGCTTTGCATGGGAACACCTCGATGCTGCGGCAGGACCAAGGGACCTCGCCGGAAAGTGGATGCCGCGTTTCTATTGCATTCGGATGCAAATGTCATCCGCATTTCTGATCGGCGCGCGTGGCTGAGGTTTCTTTGTGGTCGCCAAACCGCTATCAGCGGCGGGACGCGCAGGAACAGCATGAGCAACCCGAAAAACAAGGCCGGCACGCCGCCGATCAAATCTCCATCACGGTCATCACGGCGCGCCACCTCCTATGACGTGGCGCGCGCTGCCGGTGTTTCCCAGTCAGCCGTATCGCGCTGCTTCGCCCCCGGCGCGTCGATCGCGCCAGCCACCCGCGAGCGGATCATCAAGGTCGCGGTCGAGCTCGGCTATCAACCCAACGCTCTGGCACAGGGTCTGATTTCAGGCCGCACGAACATGGTGGCAGTGATCATCTCGAACCTGACCAACCTTTATTATCCCGAGGTCCTGGCCGAGTTGAGCCGCCAGCTCACTACCCGGGATATCCGTGTGCTTCTGTTCTCGCTGAACGCCGAAAGCGACGTCGATGCGGTGCTCGACCAGGTCTGGCGCCACTCAGTCGACGGGGTCATTTCGGCCGCGCGCCTGTCGGATGCGCAGATCCGGCTGTTCGGCGAGCATGACGTCCCGCTGGTTCTTTACAATCGCACCTCGAAGTCGGCTCCGGCCGCCTCCGTCTGCTGCGATTCCGCGGCGGGCGAGCGCGACCTGGTCGAACGTCTGCTCGCGGCCGGGCACCGCCGGTTTGCGGTCATCGCCGGACCCGCCGACAGCTACGTCGGCGAGGAACGGCGCTCAGCTGCGCTCAATCGCCTCGAAGAAGCCGGTATTACGGACGTGCCGGTGACGCGGGGAGACTTCAGCTACGACAGCGGTCGGGCCGGCGTTCATGCGATCATGGCTACGGGCGCGCTGCCCGATGCGCTGATTTGCGTCAGCGATCTGATGGCGATCGGCGCAATGGACGCAGCGCGCATCGATCTCGGCATCGCCATCCCCGAAACGCTCTCCATCGTCGGCTTCGATGGGTCCGGCCCTGCGCGCTGGGCGAACTACGACCTGACGTCGATCCGCCAGCCGGTCCGGCGCATGACCGACGCTGCTGTTGCGATGCTGATCGAGCGCATCGAGGACCGCGACACCTCGGCGGAGCGGCGCCTCTTCGCGGGCGAATTGCTGAGCGGCCACTCCGCCCGGCTCGGATGAACCGTCGCTACGCATCCGAAGGCACTACTCTGACCTGATGCTTCCTCCCCCGGTCAGATCGGAACCAGCCGGCGCGCCTGCGACGACGTGTAGTTCGGGCACGAACCGCGGAATTCAGCCATCACGACTGTCACTGTGTCTTCATAATCACAGATTAGAGCCTATGCATCCGAATGCAAAAAACTCTGGACAGCTTTTGAGCGAATCGATACCCCTTGTGAAGACGGCCACACAGCGATGGCTGCGTCCCAAGGGGGTCTCCTATGTTCAATCGCACGATGATGATGAGTGCCTCGGCCATCGCGCTGGCATTCGGCGCCACGCCATGCTTCGCCCAGGCCGCGCCTGATTCCGCTAACCCTGCCGCAGCCACGCCGGCGAGCGACGTCTCTTCCGGAGACATCATCGTCACTGCGCAGCGTCGCAGCGAGCGCCTGCAGGATGTGCCGATCGCGATTACCGCGCTGTCGGGCGCCGATCTGGAGCGCCTGCACGCTAACGACATCAGCCGCGTCGAAGTGGCGACGCCAGGCTTCACCTGGGGCTCGCAAGGCTCGGACTCCTTCCCCGCCATCCGCGGCGTGCGCACCAGCCTGGTCAGCGCCCAGAACGATCCGGTCATCGGCTTCTACATTGACGGAATCTACCAGAGCCGCACCCAGCAGCAGAGCATTCCCCTCTTCGATCTCGCGCGCATCGAAGTGCAGCGCGGACCACAGGGCACGCTGTACGGACGCAACACGTTCGGCGGCAATCTCAGCATCGTCACGCAGGAGCCGACCGACAAGCTGGGCGCCGGGATCAACCTGGACTTCGGCAACTTCGCCTCGAAGCGCATCGACGGGTACATCAACATCCCGATCTCGGACACGCTGCTCGTGCGAGTGGCGGGCGTCTACCAGAAGCATGACGGCTACGTCCGCTCGACCCACCCGGGCGTGCGCCTCGACGACGACGATGAGAACGCGCAGCGCGTCAACGTCAAGTGGACGCCGACCAGCAACCTCGAAGTCACGGTCCACGCTGGCCACTGGCAGCGCGACGATGCCGGTGCCGGTTCCTACGGCTACAAGGTCGCCGGAACGCTGATCAATCCGGCGAACGGCTTCCAGTCCATCAACGGCCAGCCTTACGCGGTGAACCCGTCAGCGCCCAACGGCTCGCCCAACGTCGGCGGGCAGGACGTCGGCGTGCCGGTCACGCCGGGGCCGTACACCAACGACTGGGATTACCAGCCGTTCGAACACATCCTCGAGAACTACGTCTCCGGCCAGGTCGCCTATGACCTCGGCGGCGTGACCTTGCGTTCGATCACCGGCTACACGTTCTTCCGCGCCAATCGCAGCGCGGACAACGACCAGAGCAGCGTCGTGTTCGAAGGCCTGGGCTATGGTTCGGGCGTGCAGGAGCCGCATACACAGGACAAGACCTTCACGCAGGAGGTTCAGCTCGCATCCAACGCCACGACGCCGTTCCAGTGGATCGTCGGCGCCTATTATCTCCACGACAATATCAACGAACTGTACCAGCAGAAGATCACGGCCCCCGGCAACGACGTCGACGGGTACAAGGAAACGACTCACCTGCGCACCAACGCGATCGCCGGATATGCGCAGGGCTACTACTACGTCGTGCCGGACAAGCTGCGCCTGATTGCGGGCGTCCGCTACTCGCACGAGAAGAAGTCGTTCGACTTCGCCGACTATGCCGACGGCGTGCCGAACACGTACGACTTCACCACGCCTTACAGCCAGACATCGGGCGCGCCGACCTTTCACAGCTGGACGTGGCGTGCGGGCATCGAATACACGCCCTCGCGCAACACGATGCTGTACTTCACGGCCTCGACCGGCTTCGAGTCCGGCGGCGTGAACGATACCGGCGGCGATCCGACCATCCCGAGCTCATACGCGCCGCAGAAGGTCAACGCCTACGAGGTCGGCGCCAAGAACCGCTTCATGGACGGCAAGATCTCGACTGACATCAGCCTGTTCTGGAACGATTTCACCAACCTGCAGATCAACGTCTACACGCCGCAGGTCTCGTACTTCGGCAGCGCCGGCCAGGCCCGCAGCCGCGGCGCCGAAGCGGCGGTCCGGACCGAGTTCATGCCCGGCCTGCATATCGACGGCACCGTTGCCTACCTGGACGCGAAATACACCAAGTACATCAGCGGCAACAACTTCTACGGCTTGTCCGGCGGGCTAGATCCGGTGTCGGTCGACCTGGCGGGCAAGCGCATCCCGCAGTCGCCCAAGCTGAAGACGACCCTGGCGGTGTATTACGACATGGATCTGCATGGCCGCGGCACGCTCGCGCCGTCGCTGATCTGGCTGCATTCCGGCAGCTACTTCACCACGGACTACAACACACCGCTCGATTACCAGAAGGCGTACAACACGCTCGACGTCTCGCTGCGCTACACGACCGCCTCCGGCAAGTACTACATCGAGGGTTATGGCAACAACGTCACCGACGTGCCTGTGCTCTACAGCGCGGTCGTCGGCCGTCGCCAGCGCGTCCAGGTCTCCTACGGACCGCCCTCGACTTACGGCATCCGCTTCGGCGCGAAGTTCTAACGTCACGGCCGACAAGACAGGAAAGGCCGGTCGCGCACGTGCGCGGCCGGCTTTTTCTTTGGTGCTTGTCTGCGAAAAACCGGCTGCGTCGTCGTAGCTATCCGGCGATGCGGTTCAGCCGAGTGGTGGCAGCCGCCGCGGACCAATCCCGCGCTCGATCGCCAGACCCAGGCAGAGCAGTGCGCTCTCGGTTGCGGCCCTGCCCAGCAGTTCGGCGCCGATCGGCACGCCGTCGCCGCTTATGCCGGCAGGGAGGCTGAGCGCCGGCCAGCCGCTGCACGCCGCGAGTTCGGGCGCCCAGCCGCCCTTCGGGTTCTCGAGCGTGTCCGGCAGGACCATCGAGGTCGGGTAAAGCAGCGCATCCAGTCGATGCTCATGCATCAGCGCATCGAGCGCTGCCCGCAACCGCGCATGGAAGGCGAGTATCGCATCGCGGTCTTTGCCGCGATCATGCGTGCGGCGCAGCAAGTCGGCCTCGTAAGCGTGGAGGTACGCGCCGCCCGTGATGATCTCGGCCAGCGATCCCGGGGCGGTGCCGGGCTGGAAGTTGCGCGCGAGATAGGCGTCGAACGCATCAGCGAACTCGGCGTCAACGATGTGGGCGCGCCCGATCGGAAGCACATCTTCGGGCAGCGTCACGGGATCGACGATCTCCACGCCTTCACTGGCGAGGATCGCGGACGCTCGTTCGACCGCGGCCGCGATTTCGCCGTGTGTGCCGAACGCCTGCCGCAGCACGCCAACGCGACGGCCGGTGACCGGTCGGCCGAGCAGGCCTGCGTGGATCGCCCCGCTCATGACAGCGAACAGCACCGCGGCATCATCCACCGAACGCGCGATCGGCCCGATCGTGTCGGTGGACGGGGCAAGCGGCGCGACCCCCGCGATGTCGAGCAGGCCGTGCGTGGGCCGCAGTCCGACGAGGCCGCAATAGGCCGCCGGAACGCGGATCGATCCGCCCGTATCGCTGCCCAGCCCGGCAACCGCGAACCCGGCCGCGACCGCCGCCGCCGTCCCGCCGCTGGAGCCGCCCGCGGTCGCATGGCGCACAAACGGATTGCGCACGTCGCCGCCCAGCGAGCTGCGCGACCGGATCTCGAACGAGAACTCGGACAAGTTGGTCTTGCCGACGATCACCGCGCCCGCAGCGCGCAAGCGGCCAACCTGCGCGGCATCGCGAAGCGGCATCGCACCGGCCAGCGCGCGGCATCCCGAGGTCGTGGCCAATCCCTTGACGTCGATGTTGTCTTTGACCGCGAACGGAATCCCGTGGAGCGGACCGCGCGCCCTGCCCTCGCGCGCTTCGGCGTCGCACGCTTCCGCCTCGGCCCGGGCGCGCGGATCGAGCGCAAGCATCGCGCCGATCTCGCCATCGCGGGCAGAGATGGCCCCGAGGCACTCTTCGAGCAGCGCCGTCGCGGAAAGCTCGCCGGTCGCCAGACGCGGCGCAAGCGCGCCGATCGTCCGCTCGCTCGGCTTCATCGCGCGCGAGCGACCAGGTCTGCCGCGCCGGCCAGCAGGAAGCCATGATCGGACCCGAGCAGAAACAGGCTCGCTCCGCGCTCGGCCCAGTGCGGCACGTCATCGATCCGGGCGAGGAACATGCCGACCGGGCGGCCGTGGCGCCGGCCGGCCTCACACACTCGCTCGACAGCTGCCACTACGCGCGGATCGTCCTGGCTCGCGGCGCCGTAGGCCACGGTGAGATCCACCCGGCCCACGAACAACGCGTCGATGCCCTCCACCGCTGCGATTGCGTCGATCGCCTCGATCGCGTCAGGGTCTTCGATCTGGGCAATCGCGATCGTCGTCGCTGCGCTGGCCTCCAGATGCTGCGCCATGGTTCGCGCGGTGTACGCCGCAGCGCGCGACGAGCCGGCGTACCCCCGGCCGCCATGCCCATACTGGCAGGCCTTCGCGAACGCGCGCGCCTCTTCCGCCGAGCGAATATGCGGCGCCACCACGCCGGTCGCCCCGCAGTCGAGCGCGTTCAGGATATGCTCGGGCGTGGTCGCCGGCACGCGGACGAGCAACGGCATTCCCGCCGCCCGCGCCGCCAGCGCGCAACCATCGATCGCGATCCGGTCGAACGGGGCATGCTCGGCATCGAGGCAGAGGCAATCGAGCCCGCTCAGCCCCAGCACCTCGAACACGATCGCCGAGGGAGTCTTCACGAAGGTGCCGACGATCCGCTCACCCGCAGCAAGTCGCTGTTTCAGGCTCATTCGGCCGTCCAGCCCCCGTCGACGATGAGCGAGGTCCCGGTCACCAAGCTCGACGCATCGGATGCGAGGTACAGCGCAGCGCCCATGAGGTCCTCGACGGTGCCGATCCGCCCGAGCTTGATATTAGCAAGGACGGATGACTTGAAGGCCTCGTCCTCGAAGAAGGGCTTGGTCATGGGCGTCTCGATGAATGTGGGCGCGATGGTGTTGGAGCGGATGCCGCGGGGCGCAAGGTCGAGCGCGAAAGCCTTGCTCATGCCCTCGATCGCCCATTTGGAGGCGCAGTAGAGCGAGCGGCGTGGCCCCCCGACATGGCCCATCTGCGAGCCGATGTGGATCAGGCTCCCGGCGATCCGTTCGGCGAGCATTGCGCGCACCGCGCCTTGCGTGACGAAGAACGTTGCTTTCAGGTTGAGGTCGAGCACGGCGTCGAAATCGGCCTCGGACACCTCCTGCATCGGCATGGGCCGGTTGGTGCCGGCATTGTTGACGAGGATGTGGAACGCACCAGCCTGGTCGAAGAAGGCCGCCACCGCGGTGAAGTCCGACACGTCCAGCACCGCCGCCTGCGCCTTGCCGCCGACAGCGCGGATCGCGGCAGCACCGGCCTCGATCTCGTCGCCGGAACGCGCGACCAGCGTGACCTCGGCGCCGGCCTCCGCGAGCGCGGCCGCGAGTGCGAGACCGATCCCGCGTCCCGCGCCCGTCACCAGCGCGCGCCGACCGTCCAGCCGGAAGCTCGGCGTCCTCGGCAATGCCACGGCGCTACTCCGCTGCGATCAGTGGCTCGGCGCGGCCCGCATACGGGATGTCGCGATGGCCGTAGCGGCGCACGCGGATGTTCGCCTGTTCGCCGTGCCCGGAAAAGCCCTCGAGCGAACACAGGCGCGAGCAATATTCGCCGATCATCGCGGATGCCTCGTCGGTGAGGATACGCTGGTAAGTGCAGGTCTTGATGAACTTGCCGACCCAAAGTCCGCCGGTATAGCGCGCTGCCTTCCTGGTCGGCAGAGTGTGGTTGGTACCGATCACCTTGTCGCCGAAGCTGACGTTGGTCCGCGCGCCGAGGAACAGCGCACCATAATTGGTCATGTGCTTCAGGAAGAAATCGGGATCTGCCGTCATCACCTGAACATGCTCCGAGGCGATCTCGTCGGCAATGCGGACCATCTCCTCGTCGCTCTCGGCAACGATGACCTCTCCGTACGTTTCCCACGCTTTCCGTGCATAATCCGCGGTCGGCAGGATCGTGAGCAGCCGCTCGACCTCCGAGATCGTCTCGCGCGCCAGCTTCTCGGAGGTGGTGAGCAAGATTGCCGGCGAGTCGGGCCCATGCTCGGCCTGGCCAAGCAGATCGGTGGCGGCGAGTTCTGCATCGCAGCCCACCTCGTCCGCGATCACCAGCGTCTCGGTCGGGCCGGCGAACAGGTCGATCCCGACGCGGCCGTAAAGCTGGCGCTTGGCCTCGGCCACGAACGCGTTACCCGGGCCCACGAGGATGTCGACGGGGCGGATGCTCTGCGTGCCTAACGCCATAGCGCCGACCGCCTGAATACCGCCGAGCGCGTAGATTTCGTCGGCCCCGGCCATCACTTGCGCCGCGACGATCGCCGGCGCCGGCTTGCCCCTGAATGGCGGCGCGCATGTTATGACCCGCGGAACGCCGGCCACCTTGGCGGTAATGACGCTCATGTGCGCGGATGCCAGAAGCGGATACTTGCCGCCCGGCACATAGCAACCGGCGGCGTTGAGCGGCAGGTTCTTGTGACCGAGGACCACCCCCGGCAGCGTCTCGACCTCAACATCGGTGATCGAAGCGCGCTGAATCTGCGCGAAGTTGCGCACTTGCGTCTGCGCGAACTCGATATCCTTGAGATCCTGACCCGAAAGCTGGTCGAAACAGTCTTGCTTCTCCTGCGCGCTCAGCACGTAGCTCTCGCGGTCCCAGTTATCGAACTTGATCGACAGGTCGCGAACCGCCGCGTCGCCCCGCGCCTCGATATCGGCGAGTGTCGCCTCGACGATGTCCCGAACCTTCCGGTCCGCTTCCGCACGAACGTCCGCGGCCGAGCCGCGCTTCAAATACTGGGCCATGACGCCTCCCTTGCATTCGAATGCATCACTGGCTAACGCTCGCCGCACTGTCAATCACATTCGGGGTGAGCGATCCGTGGAAAGCCGTGGGCACCACGACCGGCAACAAGGCTGCGCCGCTCCCGCTCGATCAGGTCAATCGGCAATTCCCTGCGCCGGCGCCGAACATGCTTTGCGTGTCGGACCAGCGACACGCCCGCTTCTCGCCTTTCGGGATGTGAAGCGCTGATCGCTTAAACGGTCGGTTGTTCGGGATACCGTGTTGGAGCGGAACCGCAGGATCCGTGGGCGGATCACCCTATTGTGCGAATGACGGTAGGAAATAGGTCTGCGCCATGTCGGTTGGCGGCAAATTTATGCTAGGCTGTCTCAAGCGAGGCTCCGATCGGGCCAGGGAGAGATTGCACGCCATGACCGAGGAGGAGCGTCCGGTTCCTTCCAGTCGTCGGTTGCTGCGACTGGTCATGGATAGTCCGATTCCCTCGGTGATCAGCGACCCGCGGTTGCCCGACAATCCCATCGTTGCGTGCAACCAGCCGTTCTGCGACCTGACCGAGTACCCGGCGGAAGAGGTGATCGGCCGCAATTGCCGGTTCCTGTCAGGCCCGGCGACCGAACCATGGTTGTCCGAGGAAATCCGCCGCGGCGTGCGCGAGCACCGCCCCGTGCTGGTCGAGATCCTCAATTACAAGCGCAGCGGACAGCCGTTCCGCAACGCGGTGCTGGTCGCGCCGATGTACGACGAAGACGATCGATTGTTGTATTTCCTGGGCTCGCAGGTCGAGATCGACGCCGGTGCGGCGAGCCCGTCGAGCATGCGGCGAATCCGCGCCGCCGAGCTGGTGAAGGCGCTTTCGCCGCGCCAGGGACAAGTGCTGAAGTTTGTTGCGCAGGGGTTGCTCAACAAACAGATCGCCGGCGAACTCGGCGTGACCGAGAAGACCGTCAAGATGCACCGCGCCATCCTGATGGAGCGGCTGGGCCTGAACACCACGGCGGACCTGATCCGCCTTGCCGTCGAGGCCGGCCTGTGACCTGACCGCACGCCGATATGGTCCAAGGTCCATATCGCGGCGATCCTGCGGGCGACGTATTCAGGCGTCGGTCGCCACAGCGACTGGGTCACGCGTTGCTTGCCCACGATGCGTGACCTGGGTCGAATTCCCCTTCGCATACCCACCAAGGCCGCTGTGGCGCCACCCGTACGCAGACGTAAGCTGATGCGATCATCGGCCTCTTCGTCCTTGCGCAACGACGTCGGACCTCCACCGTAGAGGGCCCGGCGCGCCAAAGGCGATGGAGAGCACCGATGGATAGCATGACCCCGTTCCAGTTCTCGCTGGTCTACAATGCGTTCTCTTTCACGTTCGCCACGATGGCGGCGGCGACGGCGTTCCTCTGGCTGTGCCGGTCGCAAGTCGCTCCTGCCTATCGCACGGCGGTCACCATTTCGGGGCTGGTGACGGCGATCGCTGCCTACCATTACCTGCGCATCTTCGAGAGCTGGAACGCAGCCTACATCCTGAAGGACGGGGTACTTTCGGCGACCGGCATCGCGTACAACGACGCCTATCGCTACGTCGACTGGCTGCTGACCGTGCCGCTGTTGCTGGTCGAACTGGTGCTGGTGATGCGCCTCTCCCCTGAGGAAACCTCGTCCAAGACGGTGCGCCTGGGCTCTGCCGCGGCGCTGATGATCGTGCTCGGCTATCCGGGTGAGATCGCCGCCGACATTCCTAAGCGCGCGCTTTGGGGCACGCTTTCGGCGATCCCGTTCGTCTACATCGTCTGGGAGCTGTTCCGCGGTCTCGGCAAGTCGATCAAGCAGCAGCCCGTCGAAGCGCGCGATCTGGTCCGCAAGGCGCGGCTGCTGACGTTCGCATCCTGGGGCTTCTATCCGATCGTCTACATGGCGCCTTACGCCGGGCTGACCGGCGCGACCGCGACGACCGTGATCCAGCTGGGCTACACGATCGCCGACATCGTCGCGAAGGCAGGCGTCGGTGTGCTGATCTACATGATCTCGGTCCGCAAGTCGCAGGCAGAGGCGGGGGGCACGTTCGCTCCTGCGGCCTGATCATACCGCCTCGCGTGCCCACGATAACCCAAGTAGCGCTTCGACACAGCCGCCGCGTCCCGATCGGATGCGGCGGCAAGGTCTATCCGATCTTCTGGCTCGCTGCGGCCGCCCTGGCGGCCGCGCTCGCCGCGCCGCTGCCGCTCGCCGGTTCGACCGCTGCGCTGATCGCCGCGTTCGTGCTGATCGGCGGCGGAATGCCGCACGGGGCCTATGACATCGCACTGCTCGTCCGCGCTACCGCACTCGATCATGGCGGTTTCATCCGAGCGATCGCCGGCTACGTTGCGATTGCGGCTGCGATGGCGATACTGTGGATCGTCGCCCCGCTTGCCGCGCTGCTCGTTTTCCTGATGGTCGCC
>CAJCHR010000327.1 GCA_903970225.1 Actinobacteria bacterium 21-64-8
GAAGAAGGCGCGCTTCAGCTCGAGAATGCGGCAAGCGTGGTCATCATCCCGGGGTACGGTATGGCCGTGGCCCAAGCGCAGCACAAGGTCTCCGAGCTCTACCAAGCACTCTCGCGGCGGCAGATCGACGTGAAGTTCGCGATCCACCCGGTCGCGGGCCGCATGCCCGGACACATGAACGTGCTGCTCGCCGAAGCGAACATTCCTTATGAGCAACTGTTCGAGCTGGAGGACATCAATCCCGAGATGCCGCAGACCGACATCGCGCTGATCATCGGCGCTAATGACACGGTAAACCCCGCCGCCCGCGACGATCCCGGCAGTGCCATCGCCGGTATGCCGATTATCGAAGCCGACCGCGCTCGGTCGGTCTTCGTCGTAAAGCGCGGAATGAGCGCGGGCTTCGCGGGCATCGACAACCCAATCTACTATAACGGCAACACACAGATGCTGTTCGGCGACGCTAAGGCAATCACCGGCTCGTTGGCAAAGGAGTTGGCAGAGAGCTGAGGCGTCGAAAGATCTCCAGACCGGGCGCGGCCAATACGACAGCACAGACAGAAGGAATGACTATGGTGCAGGCATTGCGTGTTGTTCAATGGTCGACTGGGAATGTAGGCCTTCGCTCGCTCCGGGCTATCATTCAGCATCCGGAATTGGAGCTCGTCGGGCTCTACGTGTTCTCCGACGCGAAAGTGGGTCAGGATGCCGGAGAGCTTTGCGGCCTTGATGCTGTAGGGATCAACGCGACGAACGACATCGCCGCGATCCTCGACGTGAAAGCCGACTGCGTCTTGTACATGCCGCATGAATGCAACTACGACGACGTCGTCGCGATCCTCGGGTCCGGCGCCAACATCGTCACCACCATCGGTGCCTTCCAGAACCCTGATTGTATCGATCCCGAGTTGCGCACACGCATCGAGCATGCGTGCCGCGAGGGGCAATCGTCGGTTCATTCCGCCGGAAGCAGCCCTGGATTCGTGACCGACGCATTGCCGATCATCCTGTCCTCACTGCAGCGGCAGCTCGACTGCATCACAGTTGACGAGTTTGCTGACGTGTCCAGCCGCAACTCGCCCGAGATGCTGTTTGGTACGCTCGGCTTTGGCGGCTCACCGACTGGAGACGGACCCGAGCAGATCACGCGCCACATGTGGGCGAGCCGTCGGCGATCGTTTGAGCTTCTTGGCAAAGCGTTTGGTCTGCCGATCAAGGAAATCGAAACGACAACCGACGTCGGCTTGGCCCGCAACCGTACGGATATCGCCGCCGGGGTCATAGAGGCCGGCACCATTGCGGCCATCCGGATCACCATCGCCGCGATGCGGCAAGGAAAGCCGCTCTTTCGCTTTCGGGCCAATTGGTATTGCACCCGGGAATTGGACGTTGATTGGGAGTTGATGCATTCTGGATGGCGCGTGCTGCGTGCTGGTCGAAGGCGACGTGCCACTTGATCTCACAATCAGGTTTCCGGTCGCCCTGAAGGATTATCCGAAGATGACGCCGGGTTTGACCGCAAACCCGGCTGTGAACGCTGTCCGCGCGGTGTGCGAGGCGTCGCCCGGAATTTGCACCTCGTTGGATCTGCCGATGATCGTGCCTGTGTTCGAATGAAGATGCAGCAGCTGGCTGCTGGCTTAGTTAGGCCGACTAGCGATTGCGTGGGCTTCGTGGTTCGCACTGCGGTGGACAGGCTTGAATTCGGGCACTAAAAATCAAAGACTATGACAAAGAGCGTGCCAGAATCCGCCATGAGAGCTGCGGCAACGCAACTGCGCGCCGCCATCCTCGAAAAACAAGACGGCGAGTTTCTGGGAGATGAGCGGGAAGTCACCCTGCACCTGGGTGTCTCGCGCACCACGCTTCGACAGATCGCAAGACTGCTCGAGCGCGAAGGCTTGCTCGCGGTCAAACGGGGGGCGAGTGGAGGCTATTACGCGCGGCGACCCAGCGCTGGTTCGGTCGAGGCGGCTGTGCTCGACTACCTGGAGATCCTCGAGATCCGTACCGATGAATTGTCCACCATGGCCTCGATCATTTGGATCGAGGCGATCCGCCAGGCCTCGACGCTGAAGTCGAAGATGGCAGGGACGGTGGCCAGTCGTCTTTTGAAGATCGTCAGGAAGACCGACTCCGACATTTCTTACGGCGATCTAATCACGATTGAACAGACAATACGGTCTGAGGTGTTTGCGCTGATCGATAGCCCTTACGTTAAGTTCATCTTTCAGATTAGCAATCTGTTCGGTCAAAAACGGCTGAGCAGCGACACGTCGCACAAGACCTCTGCGCATTTCGAGCCCGAGTTCATTGTAGCATGGCGAGACATCAAGCAGCTAGAACTCGGCGCGATCAGACAAAGTGACCCTGAGCTCGGCGTCTTGGCTGCCCGCCGCTCGCGAGACTTGTGGCGGACGGTGTCGCAGTTCCAGCTGCCGCCGGAAATTGGCGATGCCTCGAAACCTAAAAGAGAGGCAAAGACGGCGGCAGTCAGATCTCGCGAAAGTTGAGTCCGAACACACGATCTCGCTGGGGTCGGTCACGAAGATTTGGCGCGCGCCGGGCTCGAGCAGATTCTCGCGATACGCCGTGTCGACCACTTCATGGCGCGCGCGCATTGCGTCTTGCCGGCGCAGGCGAGCGCGATGTGCTCAATAGCGCCCATCCCGCGCGGTCGGGGACCGACAGAACCTCGTCGGTCGCCTAGCGAACTGCGGCGCTCGCCAGATGCAGGACCAGCACGCCTTGCGCATTGTAGACCCGCACAGTGCTCTTGATCGTGTCAAACTGGGGCACCGGCAACGTGTGCATGCCGAGCGCTTCTTGAAAGCACGCGAGGGTCCGCGCGAAATCCGGCGTGCAGATGTTGTGGTGACCGAACCCGTTACCACCATGGGACAGTTCCCGGACTTATCCGGCCGTTCATCCCAGCTTAGCGATGATCTGCGGCAGATCAAAGATGGTCTTGATTCCGGGAGACGGCTCGCAGACGTATGGCACCGCACTTACCGGCCGATCTGCGGTAAGGTCCGGGGTAATTCGGCGTATTCTCCGGCGCGCCCCGGGAAGGTGATCGGATGTCGAGCAGGCATTTCCCTCTCGACCAGCACGCGCTAGCTTGCCCCCCCTGCGTACGCCTTCGACGACTGGCTCGGTTCGTGGTGCTTAAGGCTGTTTTTTTACATTCTTTGCGGCAAATGACGTCTTCAGCCGAAGCGTTATACGCCGCTCTGCTCGGCCCAGTCATCTGTCTCGCCGGGCCGAAAACTGGCCGCGGGTTTTCGCCCAGAAGCTGTCTTGAGATCGAAGCCGATTTTGTCGACTCCTTCCTCGAGCGGAATCCCGAATGCTGAGATCGCCCACCCAAACATCACATAGTGCCCAGCGGTGAACACGAAATCCATGAGCTGCTTAGTGTCGAGGAAATCAGATAGAGCGTCCCAGGTCGTGTCGCTAATGGCCGAGTCTCGCCGCAATTCGTCGATGGCAATGAGCACCGCCCGATCTTGCGGTTTGCCGTCCCATGTTGGCGAGTCCGGACCCTCGGGAATGGCGGCGACCTCCTGCGCCGTCAGGCCGGCGGCGATCGCGTAGCCAACGTGATAGTGCCATTCGTATTCGGACTTGAGATGCCAAGACAAACGCAGGATCGCCAGCTCGCGCGGGCGAATGGGGCACGTCGATTCGAGCAGCACTTGCTTTCCGAAATTGTTGAATGCGATACCTAGCGCGGGATGATTGGCCATGACCATCTGTGTGTTGGTCCGCGAACCACCCTCCCATGAGCCGGGCTCCCCCCAGAATGAGAACACCTTGCGCGCGTCATCAGTCCACCGATCTCGGGAGAGATTGGGGATGCGTACCTTACTCATGGCGTCTCACCTTACCGTTTCGCTCTGCTAACCCGCCGCGCGGCTCGTGACAACGCCAACAGTGCACTGCATGATGCTTCCTGGCTGCTGGATCGATAATTTCAATGCAACTAGGATACCATACGTCGTGACCACTGTTCAGCAGGCGATGCGCTAAGTTGGGCATCGCGCAAGGGCCGCGTGATGCACCGCACCTTGATCGGCGGCCAGGAACAGCCAGGCCATCTAGCGGCCCCGAGCACAAAGCGCAGTTGTTCGAGATCGCCTAGCTTCTCCCATCCCTGTTACGGGAGGGCAGAAGCTAGGCGACGCGCTAATCGTGATCGAACAACCGATGCAGCGTCTCCGGCTGCGGCGCCGGGCCGTAGCCATCGCCGAAGGGCCAGTCGATAAAGCCCAGCGAGGCCGAGGTCCCGCCATCGACGTGGAGCGTCTGCCCAGTCATGCAGCGCGAGAGATCGCTGACCAGGAACAGCACCGTGTTGGCGAGATCTTCGATGCCGGGGGCTTCGCCCTGCGGCATGTACATCTTCGCCTGCCCCACCCGGGCCTCGGGCGAGAGTGCGGCGAACTTCGCCATGCGTCCTTCCTCGGCGCCCTTGCGCCGCGTGTAGCCGACCGAGGGCGAGGCATCGGGCGCGACGATGTTGACGCGGATGCGCTCCTTGCCGAGTTCGACCGCGAGCGCGCGGGTGAAGTTGGTTACCGCAGCCTTGGCGCCAGCATAGACCGCATAGCCGGCGGCGCCTCGATGCGCCTCGATCGTGGTGAAGTTGACGATCGCCCCGCCGGCGCCGCCCTTACGGATCAGCGGCACCACGCGGCGCACGGTTTCGAGCACGTAGCCGTAGTTCAGCCGGATAATCGCGGCGTCGCTCTCGGGCGAGGACGTCTCGACGAAGGTCCCGCGGTTGGTGCCGCCCGCGACGTTGACGAGGATGTCGACGCAGTCGAACCGAGCCTCGACTTGATCGAGAAACGCGCCGAGCGCGGGCGCGTCGCATACGTCGGCGTGGACCGACAGTACCGCGACACCCAGCGCCTCGAGTTCGGGCAGAATCGCAGCCGCGGCATCGCCGTCCTTGTCACAGCTCGCGATGTTCACGCCCGCCTCGGCGAGCTTGAGCGCGATCGCGCGACCGATTCCGCCGGCGCCGCCGATCAGGATCGCGGTCTTGCCGGCGAGGCCAACGTGCGCATGTTGCATCGACATGTCTTGCCTCCTCAGGCCAGGGCGGTCTCGAGCGCCTTGATCCGGGGCAGCGCCTTGGCGGTGAACAGTTCGAGGCTCTTCCAGCCGACGTCGGGCGAGAGCCCCGAGATCAGCGGCATCAGCGCCAGGTGACGGGTCTTGGCCAGTTCGACGCACTGGTCGGGCGTCAGCACCTGGATCATGCCCGAGGCGCGGACCTTCTCGATCGTGTCGAGACCATGCATCGGCGAGTTGGATTCCGAAGCATCGGCGCTGATCGCGGCGTAAGCCTTGGCCATGAACAGCACGTATTCGCCGATATCGCGCCAGGCCTTGTCCGGATCCTCAGTACAATGGGTGCCGACCGATCGCCCGAAGATCGGACCCGGCGCGTGGCCCAGTTTGCGGCATTCCTCGACATAGAGATCGTCAATCGCGGGACTCAGCGGATTGAAGCCCATGTTGAACTTCGCCGCGCGCCGGGCCGTGGCGGGTACGCCGCCGCCGACGTAGAGCTGTGGCATCCGGCGCGGCACCGGCCGAATGAACACCTCTCGATCGCCGTCCATGAACCGCTCCCCCGCGAGCGCGCGGAGGATGATCTCGAGCCCCTCGTCCATCGCGCGGCCACGATCCTTGAGCGACTTGCGGAACATCGCGAATTCATGATGCGCATAGCCCGCCGCGAGCACGGTGTGCAGTCGGCCTCCGCAGATCAGATCGGTCACCGCGATCGCTTCGGCGATTTCGACCGGATCGTGCAGTGGCAGGACCAGCGCGCACAGCGTGATCATGATGTCCTTGGTGCGCGCTCCCGCGGCTGCGGCGATCAGCGTCGGCACCGGGCAATAGCCGTCGGGCGAGCCGTGGTGCTCGGCCAGGATGATGTTGTCGTAACCCTCGCGGTCGGCATACTCGATCATCTCGAGCGCGGCCGGATAGAGCTCCTCATGCGGCACGCCGAACGGAGCCGAGCGCAAGTCGAACATCAGCGCTGTGCGAAACAACATTCCAATCTCCCGATCCTTATTCTCTCCAAGAGATCACAGCAGAGTGGAACAGGCCAGCGCCTTCACACGACGACCAGAAAGTTCTCTCCCGAGATATCGTGTGCGAGCCCGCTCGCGCCGGGCGAGGTCTCGACGTGCGAGCGTTCGAGCTTGCGACAGCTGACACGCCACTGGCCGCGGGCGCCCTTGACGCAACATCACTTCGCCCTCTTGTTTTGCCCGCCGGGCGGGGAACTTTCCGGGTGCAACGGAAGCAACTGAGCTCCTTTCGCCGCACTGGCCAGATTCTGATCGTTTCTAGCCCCGTTCGGAACCGATGACCCAGCTTGAGCACGAAGAGATCATGCGCCGCTTTCGATAAGAACGGGGTAGCCAGCTCCGGGGCCCATCACCAGGTCATTAGTGCCCTTTTTGCCGTTTTTTCGTTCAAACTTGCCATTTCCTCTGATGAAAGGATACTCTTTCCCTTGCGCTTTTCGGTTAGTGGAGGTAGCCCAAACCGGCACGAAAAGTTTGAGCGGGTATAGATCAACGGGGTCAATCCGGCAGCTTGCGACATTGGCCAGTCGGATCGATCGGCCGGGCAGTGTTGGCTTACAACCTTTGGAGTTTGGAATGGGACGTTTGGACGGTAAAGTGGCGGTGGTAACGGGCGCCAGCGGCGGCAT
>CAJCHR010000328.1 GCA_903970225.1 Actinobacteria bacterium 21-64-8
AGCGTTGCCGCCGGATCGACCGACGCGGTCAACGGCGGCCAGCTTGCGGCCACCAACGCCGCGGTCGCGACCGCGCAGACCACCGCCGACTCCGCGCTGACCATGAGCAGCAATTCGCTCCAGTACGACTCGGCGGCGAAAAGCGCGGTGACCCTGGGCGACAGCAGCTCGGGCGCAGTGACGGTCCACAATGTCGCGCCGGGCATCACCGCCACGGATGCCGCCAATGTCGGCCAGGTCAGCGCGGCGATGTCGAGCGCGGTGTCACAGGCCAATGGCTATACCGACGGCCGGATCGCGCAGCTGTCCTTCGACCTCAAGAACGTCCAGCGCGACGCGGCCGCGGGTGCCGCAGGTGCGATGGCGCTGGCCGGGATGCCGCAGCCCTATGAAGCTGGCAAGGGCATGCTCTCAATGGGTGCCGGCACCTTCCAGGGCCAGACCGCGATCGCGATGGGCGTCGCCAAGGCCTTCGGCGACGGCCACACGGTGGTCAAGCTCGGGGCGACCTACAACAGCCGCGGCATGGTGGGTGCCAATGGCGGGATCGGCTACCAATTCTAAGCAGATCGGGGCGGCCACGTGCCGCCCCGGTTATGCCATACGCATCATTCGTGCGTAATCGGTGCTGCGCTGGGCGAGCGATAGGTCGGCAGCATCCCCGCGAGCGACTGTGCGAAGGCATGATGCCGTTCGGGCGGGATCACCACCACCATCGCGTCCGCGATCGCCTTCAATTCGGTTGAGTTCAGCACGCCACGGTTGAACAGGGTCTGCATGATCGCGACCACCCCGATATAGGCGGCGTCCGCCTGGTGCACGACCGCGTCGATCGCGCTGGCGACCTTATGTGCATCCGCAACCGCCATCATCTATCCTCGCCAACAGCCCACAGCGGCCCAGCCCCTGTCTAGCATCGCTTCGCGTCTGTGCCAAAGCCACCGTCGCCTGCGCTGGCAGCGGGATGACGAATGCGGAGCGCGCTGGTAGAGACGCGCGCTGTCCGCCACGCCTGCTGCGCGGTCGCCTCCGGGGAATAGCGTTCCGTGACCGACATCTCGCTCCCGATCCGCGTCAGCGCGCTGTATCGCTTCACGCCGTTCGAGGATTGTGCGGCGATCCAGGCGTTGCTGGCCCGGGTCTGCGCCGATCATGCCATCAAGGGTACGCTGCTGCTGGCGCAGGAGGGCATCAACGGCACGATTGCCGGGACCGACGCGGCGATCGCCGCCGTGCTCGCGCATATCCGCGCGCTTCCCGGCTGCGCCGACATCATGGTCAAGGACGCGCGTGCGCCGTCAATGCCGTTCCATCGGATGAAGGTCAGGATCAAGCGCGAGATCGTGACGATGGGCCAGCCCGACATCGATCCGCTGACCGGGGCGGGTCATTACGTCGCCCCGGCCGACTGGAACGCGTTGATCGACCGGCCCGACACGATCCTGATCGACACGCGCAACGCCTATGAGGTGGCCGTCGGGCGCTTCGCCGGCGCGATCGATCCGGGAACCGAGACGTTTCGGGACTTCCCCGACTGGTTTCGCCGCCAGCGCGACACGCTGCTCGCCGCCGGACGGCAACCGACGGTCGCCATGTATTGCACGGGCGGCATTCGGTGCGAGAAGGCGACCGCCTTCCTCAAGGCCGAAGGACTGGACGATGTCCATCACCTCGAGGGCGGGATCCTCGCCTATCTCGAGGCGGTCGCGCCCGAGGACAGCCGCTGGCAGGGCGAATGCTTCGTGTTCGACGAGCGCGTCGCCGTCACCCATGACCTCCAGCCCGGCCGTCATGCGCTTTGCCGTGCCTGCCGTCGCCCCGTCAGCCCCGAGGATCGCGGCTCGCCGCTTTATGTCGATGGCGTGCAATGCCCGGCCTGCCATGGCGAGCGCGACGACCATCAGCGCGAAGGCTATGCCGAACGCCGCCGCCAGATCGCGCTCGCGGATGCGCGCGGCGTCGCGCATGTCGGCGCGGTACAGAGCTCGCGGACGGACTGAGGCGCCCGGCGGCGTGCCGATCGCCGCGGCGACCTTGCTAGACTGGAACCGGCGGGCGTGGTGGAGCTGAGCTCTGTATAACTGGTCCCTAACGAAGCCCACGCAACCCTAGCCCGACCCTAAATAGCGTCCTGTTTCCAGGGTGTTTTCTTTGGACGCCCCAACCGTTCCACATTTACCCCTAACCAAAACCAAGCTAGGCGTGTGGGGTACGAAGGTGGAAAAGGTGGGATATGGGAAAGCTTACCGCCCTATCTGTGAAGGCCGCGCTGGCGGATAAATTGCCCGACGGGAAGGCGAAGCGCCTTGTCGACGGCGATGGCTTGGCGCTCGTGCTCAAGCCAGGACGAAACGCGGGATCCGACCCGTCCCGGTCGTGGGTCTTGCGCATTCAGGTCGCTGGCCGCCGCCGGGACTTTGGTTGCGGATCCGCGGAGCGCGTCACGCTCAAGGAAGCGCGCGATAAGGCCACGGCGATTCGCAAGGAGTTCGAGGCCGGGCTGGATCCGGTCGCCGAGAAGCGGAAGCGACACGCGCCATCGGTGCCGACGTTCAAGATTGCGGCCGCGGCCTTGCACAATGAGCTTAAGCCGTCGTGGCGCGAGGGCAAGCACCGCGACGATTGGCTGTCGTCGCTCGAACGCCACGCGTTCCCGAAACTTGGCAAGCTGACGGTCGACCAGATCGAAGGTCCGGCGATCCGCGACGCGCTGTTACCTATTTGGCTTGAAGTGCCCGAGACTGCGCGCCGCGTTCGTCAACGGATAGGCGCCGTGCTCGATTGGTCTCATTCGAAAGGGTATCGACCGACCGAGGCACCGCTGCGCTCCGTCACCAAGGGGCTACCCCGCCAGCTCGCACCGCGGACGCATTTCAAGGCGATGCCCTGGCCTGAGATCCCCGGCTTCATCGCGGACATGCGAGGCGCAGCCGAAACGATGGGTCGACTCGCGCTCGAGTTTGCCATCCTGACGGCTGCACGATCGGGTGAGGTGCGCGGCGCCAAATGGTCAGAGTTC
>CAJCHR010000329.1 GCA_903970225.1 Actinobacteria bacterium 21-64-8
GAAGTCTGGCAGACCTTCGCCTCGGCATCGAGCATGTTGAGCATGTCGCCCGCCTTGATCCCGGCGCGCTTGCCCACTTCGAAGTCGTTGAAATCGTGCCCCGGCGTGATCTTCACCGCGCCCGAGCCGAGTTCCGGATCGGCATGCTCGTCGAACACGATCGGGATCTCGCGCCCGGTGAGCGGCAGCGTCACGGTCGCGCCGCGCGCGACGAGGTCCTGATAGCGCTCGTCCGATGGGTTCACCGCGACCAGCATGTCGGCCAGCATCGTCTCGGGCCGCGTCGTGGCGACCACGATGTAATCCAGCCCATCATCGCGCACCGCGCCGTCGGCCAGCGGATAGCGGAAGTGCCAGAAGCCGCCCTTGATCTCGCGCGTCTCGACTTCGAGGTCGCTGATCGCGGTCTTGAGCTTGGGGTCCCAGTTCACCAGCCGCTTGTCGCGGTAGATCAGACCCTGGTTGTAGAGATCGACGAACACCTTCGTCACCGCCTTGGTAAAGTGCGGGTCCATCGTGAACTGCTCGCGAGACCAGTCCATCGAGCAGCCGAGCCGCCGCAGCTGCTGGGTGATGGTGCCGCCGCTCTCGGCCTTCCACTCCCAGACCTTCTCCACGAATGCCTCGCGCGTGTAACTGGTGCGCTTGTCCTGCTCCAGCTCCATGCGGCGCTCGACCACCATCTGCGTGGCAATGCCGGCGTGATCGGTGCCTACTACCCACAGCGCGTCCTTGCCGCGCAGCCGCTCGTAGCGGACCACGATGTCCTGCAGCGTGTTGTCGAGCGCGTGGCCGATGTGGAGTGAGCCCGTCACGTTGGGCGGCGGGTTGACGATGGTGAACGGGACCGCGTCGGGGCGCTCAGGGCGGAACAGGTTGTTCTCTTCCCAATGCGCATACCATTTCGCCTCGATCCTGGCGGGATCGAAGGTCTTGTCGAGGGGGGTTGTGGTCTCGGTATTCATCGCGGCGCCTTGCCAGCGGGCCCCTTCGTTCGCAACCCTGAGTCCCCCTTCCGCTCGCGTGCGGGGCTCAGGGCGGGCGGACAGGCCCTTGCCCCCGGCCCCCCCCGCAAGCGGGAGGCGAGAAAAGCTTCGGATCATTCATGTTGCAAGTGCGTTGATCCCAAACGCCGGCACTCTTGCCGCCGTGACAGATTGCGTTCATCACCCCGACACATGCGCGAATGGGCCGATTTCAAGCTGGACGACGGACCCGAGGGCGGCTCCACGCTCACGCTGAGCGGGCCGCTGCGCGTCTATACGATCGGTGATCTCGATCGGCGGCTCGCGGCGAAGAATAGCGATTTCAAGCGCATCGATATCTCGCAGGTTTCCGATATGGATACCTCCGGCGCATGGTTGGTCTGGCGCCTGGCGCACGAACAAGATGCCGCAATCGACGGCGCGAGCGACAAGGCGAACCGGCTGATCGAGGCGGTCGGCCACACCGACAAGGATCACGCCGCCGTTCCCGAGCGGCCCAGCCTGCCGGTCCGTATCCTCGAGGGCGTCGGGCACATCGTGCGGCACTGGGGCGCGGGCGCGATCCGCATCATCGGGTTCCTGGGTGAGCTGATCCTCTCGTTCTTCGGCATCATCCGCCATCCCAAGCGGATGCGGTGGATCGCGCTGGTACGGCAGGCGCAACTGATCGGCATCGATTCGCTCGGCATCGTCGGCCTGATGAGCTTCCTGATCGGTATCGTTATCGCGCAGCAGGGCGCGGTGCAGCTCGCGCAGTTCGGCGCGTCGATCTACACGATCAACCTGACCGGGCGGCTGTCGCTGCGCGAGCTCGGCATCCTGATGACCGCGATCATGATCGCGGGCCGCTCGGGCTCGGCATTCGCCGCGCAGATCGGCACGATGCGGCTGACCGAAGAGGTCGACGCGATGCGCACGATCGGCGTCTCGCCGATGGAGGCGCTGGTGGTGCCGCGCGTGATGGCCTCGATCGTGATGATGCCGCTGCTGGGGTTCTATTCGGCGCTGATGTCGATTCTGGGCGGCGCGTTCATCTCCGCGTTCACGCTCGACATCCCGTTCTTCACCTTCGTCCAGCGCATCCAGGACGTCGTGCCGATGTATGACCTGTGGGTCGGGCTGATCAAGGGACCGGTGTTCGGCCTGATCATCGGCCTGACCGGCTGCTACCAGGGCATGCAGGTCAAGGGCAACGCCGAGGAAGTCGGCACGCGCACCACGCAGGCGGTGGTCACCGCGATCTTCACGGTGATCGTGCTCGACGCGTTCTTCGCGATCTTCTTCACCAAGGTCGGCTGGGGATGAGCGAGCCGCACGAACAGCTGGCCGAGGAGGAGGCAGGCGGTCCCGAGAAGGACGACGCGCCTGCGATCGTGGTCAAGGGCCTGCGCAACAGCTTCGGCGAGCAGGTGATCCATGAGGACCTGTCGCTCGAAGTGCGGCGGGGCGAGATCCTTGGCGTGGTCGGCGGCTCGGGCACCGGCAAATCGGTGCTGATGCGCTCGATCATCGGGCTGCAGACGCCTGATGAGGGTGAGATTTCGGTGCTCGGCCGCAAGATGCCCGATGCGATCTCGGAGGACGACACGGTCGATATCCGTTCGCGCTGGGGCATATTGTTTCAGGGCGGCGCGCTGTTCTCGACACTGACGATCGGCGAGAACGTCGAGGTTCCGCTGCTGCAGTTCCATCCCGAACTCAGCGACACGCTGCGCAAGGAGATCGCGCGGTTTAAGGTCGTGCTGACCGGCCTCGCCGAAGAGGCGACCTACAAATATCCGTCCGAGCTTTCGGGCGGCATGCGCAAGCGCGCGAGATCGGAAGAGCGT
>CAJCHR010000330.1 GCA_903970225.1 Actinobacteria bacterium 21-64-8
GCTGTCCTCGATGACGAACAGGGCGGCGATCCGCTCCAGCGCCTCGAGCGCGATCGGCGAGGCGGTGGCGTGATGCACGTCATGGAACTTGCGGCGCACGTGGCTCCAGCAGGCCACCTCGATCAGCCTGGGTTCGCCGGCCGGGGTGGTGGGCCGGTAGAGCCGGTCGAAGCCGGCATAACCATCGGCATGAAGAAAGCCGCTGCAGGAGGCGAGCAGTGCCTCGGCATGGATGCCCTTGCGGTCGGGCGAGTAGTGATAGAGCACGGCGGGCGGCACGTCGGAGCCCCAGGGGCGCTCATCACGCACGAGAACCCACAGCCGCCCGGTCGCGGTCTTGCCGAGCCCGGGGGCGAGCACCGGTACAGTGGTGTCGTCGGCGTGCAGCACGGCGCCGGCGCGGACGTGGCGCCCGATCGCCTCGGCCAGCGGGTCGAGGAGGAACACCGCTTTGCCCATCCAGTCGGCCATGGTCGCGCGGTCCAGCTCGACACCCTCGCGCGCGTAGATGACGCTCTGGCGATGCAGTGGGAGGTGGTCGCGGAACTTCGCGATGGCGACATGGGCGAGCAGGCCAGGCCCTGGCCGCCCGCGCTCGATGGGCAGCGATGGCATCGGCGCCTGGACGATGGTCTCGCAGGCGCGGCAGCTCAGCTTCAGGCGGATGTGCTGGATCACCTTGAAGCTGGCGGGGATGTATTCGAGCACCTCGCGCTCATCCTGGCCGATGCGGCTGAACACGGTACCGCCGCAGCCGGGGCAGGTGCAGGCGGGTTCGTGCGTGACGATCTCGCGCGGCAGATGCTCGGGCAGCCCGGGCCGGCCGGGCTGCTTGCGCGGGCGCGCGGGCTTCGGCTCGCCCGCGGCGGTGGGATCAGCGGGATCGCCGGCTCCGCTGCGCGCGTGCTCCTCGGCGGCTTGCTCCTCGAGTTCGCCGATCAGCAGTTCCAGTTGCTCGATCTCGTGGTCGAGTTTCTCCGAGGAACGACCGAACCGCGCGCGGCGCAGCATGGCGAGCTGCATCCTGAGCTTCTCGATGTGCAGCGTCTTGGCGTGGATCTCGGCATCGCGCGCGGCGATCTCGATGTCCTTGCGCGCCAGTTCGGCTTGCAGGTCCGCCGCGAAGCTGCGCAGCGCATCGAGAGAATCCGGCAGTGTGTCGGTGGCACCTGGCATGCCGTGATTCTACAGAATCACATGATCAGAACAAGTGACTTCGGACTCGTTACGACACAAAACCCTAGACGGCGACGGGCTTTCGCGGCACCTCCGCCGCCACCGTACGGCGCCAGTCGATCGCCTCGATCAGCAGTGCCAACTGTGCCGGCGTCAGCACCATCGTGCCATCGACGATCGGCGGCCAGACGAAGCGGCCGTGCTCCAGCCGCTTGGCGAACAGGCACAGTCCGGTGCCGTCGTAATACAGAACCTTCAGGTAATCCGCGCGCTTCGCGCGGAACAGGAACAGGTGGCCGCCGAACGGATCGGCCTTCAGAACCTGCGAGACCCGTGCCGCCAGGCCGTCGAACCCATAACGCATGCTGACCGGCAGGCAAGCGAGGTAGACCTTCGTGCCTGGCGCGAACTGGATCACGAATGCGCCTTCAACACGCCAAGCACCCGCCGCAGCGCCCGCTCGTTGACGAAGGCATCCACCCGCAGCCGCGTCCCGTCCACCAGGTCGATCTCGATCGTGCCGGGTCGCTCGTCCATCGCCGGACGTGACGGCGTCGACCGGATGTACCGCGGTTGACTGTCGGACAGGCCGCACGTGTTCTCCGCACCTTCGCCTTCGCGGGCAGGCGAGCCGATCGTGCCAAGCTGAACGAATTGCACGCTCGGTTCGTCGGCCGCGGCGATGAGCCGCTTCGGCGACGCCTGGTCACAGGCTTGATCGCCGCCAACCGGACCGTCCTGCGATATCGATCGCCGCCAACGATAGATCAGGCTGACGCAGATGCCGTGCTGCCGCGCCAACTCCCGCACCGAGGCACCGGGCCGTCGCGATGCTTCGACAACCTGCGCGCGGAACTGCGCATCATGCGCTCGCCGCCGCTCGCCAACGATCTCGATCCGTGGCCCTGTAGCTGCCACTGTGGCTGCCAATGTCGCCAACGAAGCCTCGCCGCTCTCTACGCAAGCGAGCAGACCAAATCCCGCCCCACCCGCGCAATGCGGCCGTCAGCGGACGCTTACGATCGACCGCTTCTGCTTCGCCGTCCAACTGCGGCGCACGAGACCCCTACGAGCACTCTTACGATCAGTCGCAAGAGCGGTTGCGACAGCATCGTCCGCCATGTCCGCATCCCGTGTCATCGCCGACAATTGGCACTACGCCTTCAGCCAACGCAATGTGGCGCCGCCACTCCGCTTACGCTCCGGCTGTCCCCTCGGACGCAGTTCACGACCACCATTCTTGAAGTCTCCAACGAGCTCCTTCTTCTTGGTGTCGACCGAGATGACCGGCTCGCCGGCAGCCTGGAACGCCTTCACTTCGGCATTGATGTGCTCGAACTGGGCGTTACGATCGGGATGGCTGGCGCCTTCGCGCGTCTTGGCGTTGGCTTGCAGGCTGAAGCCCAGACGCTTCAGCAGGCGGCCCACCAGCTTCTGGCCCGCGATGAAGCCCAATCCGGCCAATGCCGCCGACAGATGGCGCTGGCTCTTGCTCACCCAA
>CAJCHR010000331.1 GCA_903970225.1 Actinobacteria bacterium 21-64-8
GAGGTGCCGGCCGACGCGATCCGCGCGAAGCCGCCGGGCATCACCGTCCAGCTGCCGTCCGCGGCGCGCGCCACGTAAGCGCGCACGGTGAACGGGCGCGGCACCAGCGCGCCGCCCACCAGCGCGGGCGTGGTCGAGAAATTGACGATCTCCTGCCCGCAATAGTCCATCGGCCGGCGGTGCATCGCCTCGAGCAGCGCCGCGCGTGCGGCGGGATCGAGAGTCGCGCCGACCACCGGGCCATCGGGAAGCCCCTCGACCTTTTGCCCGAAGGCGGGGACGATCAGCAGTTCGTCGAGCCGCGCGCGGACGATGTCGGCCTCGCGGCTTTGCCCGCACCACCATGTCGCGACGTTGGGCAGCACCAGCGGCTCGCCGCGCAGCTTGTTGCACAGGCGCGGCAGGAATGCGGAGAATGCGGGGGATTCAAGCACCTCCACGCCCGGCCAGTTGACCGTGGTCAGCCCGCCCCGCGCCCAGGCGTCGAACAAGTTGGCGACGCCGATCGACGAGCGGGAATCGAAGTTCAGGGGATCGAGCGCGTTGGTGTCGATCCAGCGCCACACCGCGTCGATCCGCTTGGGTCCCGCGATCGTGCGCACGTAAAGCAGGTTGTCGAGCACGACGAGATCGCGGCCCTCGACCAGCGGCAGGCCGAGATAGCGCGCAAGGTGCGCCTGTTCGGGGTAAGATTGGTTAAACCGGCCCGGCGTCAGCAGCGCGATGCGCGGGCGTTCGCGGCGGCAGTCGCGCGCGATGCCCTCGCGCAGGCCGCCGAAGAAATCGGCGATGCGGCGCACGTTCATCGCGGTCAGCTGATTGTCGAGCAATCGCGACATCGCCATCCGGTTTTCGAGCGCATAGCCGATGCCGTGCGCGAAGCGCAGCCGGTCGCCCAGGATGCGCCAGCGCCCGTCGGGTCCGCGTGCGAGGTCGGCGGCGTAGACGTGCAGGAAATGCCCGCTGCGGGGACGATGCCCGAGCATCTTGCGCGCGAAATAGCGGCTTCCGGCGATCGCGGCGGGCGGCAGGTCGCCTTGTGCGAGCAGGGTCTGGTCGCCGTAGAGATCGGCCGCGACCGCCTCGAGCAGCATCGCCCGCTGGACCAGGCCGCGCTCGACTTCGGCCCATTCCTCGCCGCCAACGATCAGCGGCATCGCGGTCAGCGGCCAGTCGCGCTCGTCTTCATCGCCCGCGACGCGGAAGGTGAGGCCGAGGTCGGCGATCTGGCGGGCGACCTGGTCGGGTGCATTGCCGCCGCCGTCACCGCGCAGCGCGGCGATAGCGGCCGCCATCTGGAGCCACTTGGCCGACACATCCGGCGCGGCGGTGAGGTAGAGATCACCCGCCGCATCTTCCGCGGGATAGCGGTCCAGCCAGTTGGCGGGCGCGAGCGCCTCCTCGCCCGCGTTGATGGTCTCAGTCAGAGCCACAAGCCGCCTCAGCCGGCACGAGGAGGCCGGCGGAGGTCGAGCGTCAGCGGGAATTCGCCGGGCGCCTCGGCGAACGGGATCGTCTGCGGACCCGGCGAGTGGCCGTTCTCCTGGAACCGCGCCTTGCGCCGCGCCTCGGCCTCGAAGCTGTTGATCGGCACCGTATCGTAGCTGCGCCCGCCCGGATGCGCGACGTGGTAGACGCAGCCGCCCAGCGAGCGGCCGTTCCAGGTGTCGAGGATGTCGAAGGTCAGCGGCGCATTGGGCGCCAGCATCGGGTGGAGGCACTCGGACGGCGCCCACGCCTTGTAGCGCAGGCCGCCCACGCCTTCGCCCGCCGAGCCGGTCGGCGTCATCGGCACGCGCCGGCCGTTGCACGCGATCACGTGGCGACCCTCGACCAGCCCGGTCGCGCGGACCTGCAGGCGTTCGGTCGAGCTGTCGACATAGCGCACGGTGCCGCCGATCGCGCCGGTCTCGCCCAGCACGTTCCACGGTTCCAGGGCGTGGCTGATCTCCAAAGAGACGCCGCCGCCCTCGATCGTGCCGTGGACCGGGAATCGGAACTGGCGCTGCGCCTCGAACCATGCCGGATCGAACACGTAGCCCGAAGAGGCGAGGTCATCGAGCACGCCCAGGAAATCGGCCCAGACGAAGTGACCGAGCATGAACTTGTCATGCAGCGTCGTGCCCCAGCGCACCAGCGGCCCGTCGAGCGGCTCTTTCCAGAACTTGGCGGCCAGTGCGCGCAGCAGCAGCTGCTGCGCCAGGCTCATCTTGGCGTCCGGCGGCATCTCGAACGCGCGGAACTCGACCAGGCCGAGCCGCCCGGTGGGGCCGTCGGGCGAGAACATCTTGTCGATGCACAGCTCGGTGCGGTGCGTGTTGCCGGTGACGTCCACGAGGAGATTGCGGAACAAGCGGTCGACCACCCACGGCGGAGGCTGCGGCTGATCGGGCCCGGGGACCTGGGCCAGCGCGATCTCGAGCTCGTACAGCGCATCGTGGCGCGCTTCGTCGATCCGCGGCGCCTGGCTCGTCGGGCCGATGAACAGGCCCGAGAACAGGTAGCTCAGCGAGGGATGGCGCTGCCAGTAGATCACGAAGCTCTTGAGCAGGTCCGGCCGGCGAATGAACGGCGAATCGAGCAGCTGCGCACCGCCGAGCACGATGTGATTGCCGCCGCCGGTGCCGACCGCGCGGCCATCGACCATGAACTTGTCGGCCGTGAGCCCGCATTCGCGCGCCGCGTCGTACAGCGTCTCGGTGATCCGCACGACCTCGTTCCAGTCCTTCGCGGGCTGGACGTTGACCTCGATCACGCCCGGATCGGGGGTGACCTTGAGCACGGTCAGGCGCGGGTCCGGGGGAGGGGGATAGCCCTCGATCCGGACCGGCAGCTGGTTCTGCTCGGCGACTCCTTCAATGGCGGCGACGAGTTCGAGATAGTCCTCAAGCTTCTCGGTCGGCGGCAGGAACACCGCGAGATAATCGCCGCGCGGCTCGACCGTCATCGCGGTGCGCACCGCGCCCTCGATCAGCTCCTGCTCGACGCGTACTTGCGCGTTGGGCCCTGACGACGCGACGGTTTCGGATCGCTGCGCCGGTGCGGGAGCTGGCGGCACTTCGGCCTCGCGGCTCTGGACGCCGGGTTCGACGCGCTGCTGGCGAAAGTCGCCCAGCGGTCCCCGCGGCTCGGCGGTGTCGCGCACGTGGATGTAGGGGTAGTGGCTCGGCGGCACGAACGGCAGCGAGCCCAGCGGCAGCCGGTAGCCGATCGCGCTGTCGCCCGGCACCGCGATCAGCTTCTCGCGGCGCACCTTCCACTGCTCGCTCTTCCAGCGCGGCACCGACATGTCGGCCGCGTTCCAGCGCTGCACCGGC
>CAJCHR010000332.1 GCA_903970225.1 Actinobacteria bacterium 21-64-8
GCCCGAGAACGTGATGCTCGCCCACGGGCCTTCGTCGTGGCTGAGCAACGTCGCTGCCTCGCCCGCGAGGCCGAGGACCGCGTTGAGCAGTTGGAGCCACGGCCGGCCCTGGCGCGGTGGGCGCCCCTGCACGGGCTGGCCTTCGTGGCTCTGGCCCCCGGGACTCTCGCAAAGCGTGGCTGCCATCGCGTGATGCTCGGCCGGACCAATTCGCATGGGCGCTCTCCTGATATGTGTTCATGAAATGTTCTACCCGTGAGGTTGTCGCGGGGCGGGGTATGCGGCCGGCGCGCAAGTCGGATACGAAGCGCGGATCGTGCGCGGCGAGGCGCCCGAACTTGGTCCACGGCATTCCGGTCCGCCGCAGAAAGCGCTCGACCTCTCGAATCAGCATGACTGGCCTTCCTCACGTCCCGACAGGCAGCAAGTGATTCCGGTTTAAATCCTACTTGTCTAGGAAAAATACATCGTGTAGGAACCTTACCGATGGACAGTGCCGATCCCCGCCAGCGCTTGCTCGAACTCGCCGACGCGCGGCGGGTGAGCTTGTCGCAATTGTCGAAATTGATCGGCCGTAACGGGACTTATTTGCAACAGTTCGTGCGCAAGGGGAGCCCGCGCAAGCTGGAGGAAACCGACCGGCGAACGCTTGCGCGGTTTCTCGGCGTGGATGAGGCGACACTGGGCGCGCCGGAGGATAATTCCTTTGATGCGGCCTCAAGCGGCGACTGGAGCGACGTTCCGCGCCTGGCGCTCGGCGCCTCGGCGGGTCCCGGTGCGGTCGGCATGGAGGAAGAGCCGGTCGGCGCGCTGCGCTTCGCGACCCGGTGGCTGCGGGGGCAGGGGTTCGATCCCGCACAACTCTCGGCGATTGCGGTGACCGGCGATTCGATGGAACCGACACTGCGCGACGGCGACGAGATCCTCGTCCATCGCACCGCGGCGCCCTTGCGCGATGGCATCCACGTCGTGCGGGTCGATGATGCGCTGCTGGTCAAGCGGCTCGAAACCGGGCGGCCGGGTGTGGTGACGCTGATCAGCGACAATCCCTCGTACCAGCGCATCGAACTGCCGCGCGGCGATGTCGCGGTGATCGGGCGGGTGGTCTGGAAGGGCGGGCGGCTCTAGCCGGCGTCCCCATTTGGGGATGCCAGCGCTGTGCGTCCTGTGATCTTAAGCGCGCGAAGACGCCAAGATCATTCAGGGAGCGGGATCGGCCATGGATTTGCAACTCAAGGACCGGCGCGCGCTGGTCACCGGCAGCAGCAGCGGGATCGGTGAGGAAACCGCGCGCATGCTGAGCGAGGAGGGCGCGCGCGTCGTTGTCCACGGCCGCAACCGCGAGCGCGCCGAGAAAGTCGCGGCCGAGATCGGCGCGGCGGGTGTCGCGATCGGCGAACTGCGCGACGAGGCGGCGATCGATGCGATCCACGCGCAGGCGGTCGAGGTGCTGGGCGGCAACGTCGAGATCCTGATCAACAATGCCGGCGGCAACACCGAGGGCAACAGCTCGAAGAAGCCCGCCGAGATCAGCATCGAGCACTACCTGTCAAACTATCGCGGCAACATGCTCGGCGCGGTGCAATTCTGCCAATTGTGCGTGCCCGACATGGTCGCGGCGAAGTTCGGCCGGATCGTCAACGTGTCGAGCGCGGTCGCGATGCAGCCGAACAACGTCGGCGCGGATTACTCCGCGGCGAAGACGGCGCTCAACAACTTCACCGTCAGTCTGGCGGGCTCGCTGAAGGGCGTGAACGTCACGGCGAACATCCTGACTCCCGGCGTGATCGTGGTCGAGGGCCTGCTGCGCTTCGGCCGGATCAAGTTCGACGATCCCGACATGACGTTCGAGCAGGTCAGCGCGCGCTTTGCCGAGGAGAAAGTGTTCGACGTGCCGCCGGTCGGGCGGTTCGGCTATACCCACGATTTGGCGATGGTCGCCTGCCTGCTGGCGAGCCCGCTGTCGGGCTTCATCACCGGCGCGAATTACCGCGTCGATGGCGGCCAGTCGCGCGGACTGAACTGAACGAGACGACGAGACCACCCCACTTCACGTCATCCCGGACTTGATCCGGGATCCCGCTTCTTCGCGACGCCGGAAAAGCGAGCGGGATCCCGCGTCAAGCCCGGGATGATGAAGCAAAAAGCCAACAGGAGAGGCATTGCCATGGCGGACAAAACCTATCGCGTCATCCAGTGGGCCACCGGCACGGTCGGCAGCGCGGCGCTCAAGTATTTCATCGAGAACCCGGTGATCGAACTGGTCGGGGTCTACGTCACCAATCCCGAAAAAGTGGGCAAGGATGCGGGCGATCTGGTCGGCTTGCCGAAGACCGGCGTGCTCGCGACCGACGATGTCGATGCGATCCTTGCGATGGACGCGGACTGCGTGCTGTTCTCGCCTAGCATGATGACACCGCCGATCGACATGGTGTGCCGGCTGCTCGCGACCGGCAAGAACGTGGTGTCGCCCGCGGGCCCGTTCCTGCCCAACAAGTGGATCCCCGCGGAGGCCGCGCGGGTCGAGGCGGCGTGCGCCGAGGGCAACAGCTCGTTCCACGGCTGCGGCATCCACCCGGGTTTTTCGGGCGATATCCTGCCGATCACGCTGCTGCGGCTGATGAACCGGGTCGATTGCGTCGAGGTCTCGGAGATCATCGACAAGGTCCGCAACCCGATGATCTACACCGAGATCATGGGCTTCGGCACGAACCCGGAAGAGCTGCTCGCCAACCCGCGCCGCTCGCCCGAGACGTACAAGTTCTTCTACTCCTCGATGCAGCTGATCGCCGACAGCCTGGGCGTGGAAATCGAGAAGGTCACCGTGAAGTTCGAGGTGTCGAAGGCGCTCAAGGACATCAAGCACCTCTACGGCGAAGTGAAGGAAGGCACGGTCGGCGGCCAGCATTACGAATGGACCGCGTGGTACGGCGGCGCGCCGATCATCGTGTACCACTTCTACTGGCAGCTCGGCGAAGACCTCGATCCGCTGTGGGAGCAGGGCGAGGCGCGTTACCGGGTGCGCATCCACGGCGATCCGCCGCTCGAATGCAACCTTCTGGGCGGGCTGGACAAGGATGGGCGTCATCCGTTCCTCGGTCTGCCGTGGACGGGCCTTGTCGGCTGCACGGTCGTGCCGCAAGTCTGCGATGCCGCGCCGGGCGTGGTGACGCATATCGATCTGGGCGTGGTGCAGCCCAAGGGGCTGGTGCGGCGGTGATGCGATGCGGGGGCGGGCGTTTCGGCGCGGCATCGCATCGCGCAGCGCAAGGACGGCCGGTCGACTGCGATTGATATAGCCCAGCGTCGAACGCGACTTGCAAATTGCCGGTTGCTGGATAATCGCGATTGTCGGTTCTTTGGGGGACGCCGGGCTTCGTGATCGTTGGGATTGATCTGGGGACGACGAACAGCGCCGTCGCCTTTTGGCGCGATGGGAAGGCGAATCTCATCCCGAATGCGCTCGGCGAGCTGCTGACCCCCTCGGCGGTTTCGATCGATCCCGATGGTACGACGTTCATCGGCGCGCCAGCGGTCGACCGGCTGGCGACGCATCCGGAGCGGACCGCGCTCAGCTTCAAGCGCCTGATGGGCACGCAGCAGGTGACCCGGCTGGGCAAGTCGAGACTTCAACCGGACGAATTGTCTTCACTCGTACTGCGGTCATTATGCGACGATGCGGCGGCGTTTCTGGGCGAGCGGCCCGACGAGGCGGTGATCACGGTCCCTGCTTATTTCAACGACAGGCAGCGCAAGGCCACGCGGCGTGCCGGCGAACTGGCCGGCCTGAAAGTGCGCCGCCTGATCAACGAACCGACTGCCGCCGCGCTGGCTTTCGGGCTGCAGGATCATGAAGACCGCGAACCGTTCCTGGTGTTCGATCTGGGCGGAGGCACGTTCGACGTTTCGATCGTCGAGAAATTCGCAGGCGTCGTCGAAGTTCGCGCCTCCGCCGGGGACAACCGGCTGGGGGGCGACGACTTCAATGAAGCGCTGGCGGCGCTGATGGAGCCGCGCGTCGATCCCCATGGCAAGCTCAAGGCGCTCGGCACTGCCCGGCGCGAGGCGGTGCTTCGCCGGGCTGCCGAAGCTGCGCGGCTCGCGCTGTCACACGCCGATACAGCGACGTTCAGTAGCGTGATCGGGGACGAGAAGCTCGAGAGCACGGTGACCGCGGAAGAGTTCGAGCGGGCCTGTGAAA